>JACDQO010000179.1 GCA_015657605.1 Limnohabitans sp.
GGGTCGCTTTGTGCGTATGCTGCGGCGCGAGCGTCCCGATGTGCTGCTGTGCTACACCGCAAAGCCTAATGTGTACGGGTCATTGGCGGCGCATGCGCTGGGCATTCCCGTGGTCAACAACATTGCGGGCCTGGGTTCGGTGTTCATTCGCGGGGGCTGGCTTGCCAGGGTGCTGCAGCATTTGTACCGTTTTGCATTGGCCCGGTCCAGGCGGGTATTTTTTCAGAACCCGGACGATTTGCAGCTGTTTTTGAGTCTGGGCTTGGTGGCGCAGCCGCAAACTGAGCTGCTGCCAGGCTCTGGGGTGGATTTGCACAAGTTTCAGCCTGTCCCTTTGCCGTGTTTGCAGGGCAACGCCGCCACTCAAAGCGCCGACCACCGCTGCTTTGTTTTTTTGCTGGTGGCGCGCATGCTCAAGGACAAAGGGGTGGAGGAGTACTTGCAGGCTGCGCGGCTGATAAAGGTCAGTCACCCACAGGTGGAATGCGTTTTGCTCGGATTTATGGACAGCGATAACCCAAACGCCATCAGCGCCCAGCAAATGCAGGCCTGGGTGAACGAGGGTGTGGTGGACTATTGGGGCAATAGCAGCGATGTGCGTGAGCAGTTGGCGCAGGCCGACTGCGTGGTCTTGCCCTCTTACCGCGAAGGCACCCCCAGAACTCTGCTTGAGGCTGCGGCCATGGGCCGCCCGTTGATAGCGACCGATGTGCCCGGCTGCCGAGAGGTGGTGTGCGATGGCCTCAATGGCCTGCTGTGCAAAGCTCGGGATTCGCAAGACCTTGCAAAGCAAATGTCCCGCATGTTGGCGATGCCCGACACCCAGCTACAACAAATGGGTTACGCCAGCCGTCAGTGGGTGGAGCAGCGCTTTGACGAGCAACGGGTGATCGAGCAATACCGCAATGCTTTGAATGAAGTGGTTTGAGCACCTCAGCGTAATGTCGATGAGCTTCTGTGCTTGCACTGGTAGCTCTAAACGGCTTATTAAGCTGGTATGAGTGCTTAGGCACCCGGCGCGTCCTCTTGAGGCCACGCGCCGAGCGAATGCACTCGAATTCAAGACCCCTGCAGCCACGCCTTTAGGTGTTCGACGCCTAGGGTTTTAACAGACGTGGCTTCGACTGGGCTGCCCGGCCTCATCAGCGGAACGTGCTTGCGGTAAGTAGCAACTCGTCCTGCCTCGTCCGGGTCGAGCACTCCCACCAGGGCAAAGCATACACGCGCGCACTGCACCAGCGCCTTGTGGCGCAGCATGCGCGCCGGGTGGCTGAGCCAGGCGCCGTAGGGCTGCCGCGACTCCTGCATGTACTCCCTCACCGAGGTCGCCACGCTGCGGTCCTTTCTGTGGATGGTGCACTCGACCCAGGCCGGCAGGCCGTCCTCGCCCGGCTCGGGCTGGGAGAACGCCACGCCGTTGAACATCGGGTGGCTGTTGAGGAGCCTGCACCAGCCGTCCAGGCTCACGATCAGCAGGGGCGGGAGCCCATCCGAATCCGCCTCACCCCCTTGCTCCGGAGACCCCCGGCTTTGCAGGTAGACCTCGCCGGCCAGCGGGTCCAGGCCCAGCTGCATGGATCTTTGCAGCAGCCTTCTCGCGTCCGTGAGCGTCCACGACTCTACGCTGGCCGCCGCTGCCAGCTTGAGGTGGCTCAGTAGCGTGTGCGGCTCAAGGCGCAGCCGCCTGGCGTAGACCTCGATGACGTCCTCGCCGCTGCAGCGGCCATGCTCGCAGTTCGCGCAGGTCTCTCGAGCTCGGGGGCTCTTACCCCAGTCGATAGACCTGCCAGTGTTCCTCCCGCCTGCGTTGGCCCCGTCCCGAACAGGCTCTCGTTGCCCCGGGCGGGCCTTTGCCTTTCTCGTGCCCGAGCCAGGGCTTTGTCGGTTCTTCATCTCGGCTCCTTGAGCAAGAAGCGACGCGCGCCTGGGCTGCGCTTGGAGTAGGCCGCGGCCAGTTGGGGGTGCTCCCGCGACAGCAGCCGCGCGTCCAGTCTGAGGGCCGGGCTGGCGCTGCGCCAGGTGGCCACGGCGTGGCCGCCCACCGTGAGGCGCTCGGCGCTGCCCATGAAGCTCATGATCTGGGCCTTGAGCCGCTCGCACTCGCCCTCAGCCTCGCTGGCAAGTGCGTTGTGGTGCCTGTAGAGCTCCACGGCGCCGGCGATCTCCTCGCTCGCCTGCACGGACGCGCCGGCTTGCTCCTGTGGCCAGGCGATCGAGGCGTCCTCGGGGCGCAGGGCCTTGGGCGGTGTCTTGGCGATCACGTGATCGTTCCAAAAGCGCTCGACCCTCTCGATCACCGCCGCCTCGAGCTGCAGGTCGCGCGCCACGCTGTAGATGCGGAAGTCGTTGTTGCCGATGAGCACGGCCAGCTCCGCGCTTGGGCACCCGGTCAGGGCCATGTACCACACGCACTGGAGCAGGTACTGAGTGGGCACCTGGTCGGTGCCCGCCGTGCCCCACCCCTGGCGGCTGAACGCGCTGGCGGTCTTGCACTCGAGCACCGCCGTTGGCTGCTCGCTCTCTGCACCCGCGCCCAGCGCGCGATCAGTATTCTTGGCTCCGCTCGCGTAGACCAGCCGGTCCACGTGGCCGAACATGAAGCCGTGCCTCGGGTGGCGCAGCGTCTCGGCGTGCGCCCTCGTGCGAAGACCCGTGCAGCGCTCGTACTCCTCGGCCAGGAAGGGCTCGGCGTGCTGCCCGAAGCGCAGGTGCAGCGCCGCGGCGCCGCGCACAGGCCCCGCCACGTCCCGGCTGAGCAGCTCGTGCCAAAGTTGCATCGGGGTCCGGTAGGGCGAGAGCCCGAGCGCTGCCGCGACGTCGCTGCCCCCGATCCCGAAGGGCCTGCCGGGCCCGTCCTTGTCTTGATCCATGGCGATCTCCTAAAGTTATGGAGACGCTATTGTAATTTATTAATTGATTTAATTCAATCTAAAATTGAATTAATGCTCCACTCGACGACCACGCCCAGCACCCTGACCTCCAGGGGCAGCCAGGCCTGGCCGGGGGGGGCAGCGCCCGGTGGTCTGCCAGCGGCCGGCCGCGCCCGAGCTGCTGTAGAGGGCCAGCTCCACGCAGCTGTCTGGCGTGCTCAGCAGGGCGTAGCTACCGTTGCGCACCGCCCGCGCCGGATCGACCACGAGTAAAGCGCCGGCGGGCACGGGTCCGGCTTGCCAGTTAAGCGACTCGGGCGCGGGCAGCCGCGTGAAGAAGGCCTGCGCGCTCAGGGGCGAGGGCGAGGCGCATCTGCTGGTGTTCAGGTGCGCCTCGGCGGCCTTGGCCTCTTCGGGCAGGTGCAGCTGCGACCATCGGTAAAAGGGCAGGGCCGTCGGGTCGGGCTGCCCCGACAGCTCCTCAGGAAAGCTGGCCACGGAGAGGGACAGCGCCTGTGCCGCAGGCGTCTCATGGCCCCTGTGCTCGCCCAGCAGACTGGACAGGGGGGACCTGGAAGAACTCGGCCAGGGACTGCAGCCGCCTGGGGTCCGGGTGGTTGACGCCCCTCTCCCAGCTGGAGACGGATGCTGCGGAGATGCCGAAGTGCTCCGCAACCTGAGTGAGAGTAAGCCCGCGAGAGCGGCGCAGGCTCCGGATCCTGTCTTTGAGCATGCCCGATCATAGCCCCAAAGGGGCCACGGCCGGGCAGCGCCCGGGGCCCTAAAGCCCACTAGCTAGAGCTGGCGGGCGCCAAGGCGGCGGGCTGAGCGCCCGCCTCCGGGCGCTGCCTGCGCATGGCCAGCAGCTGCAGGTGAATCCGCTCGACCTGCGCGTGCAGCCTGGCGCTTGCCTTTTGCCAGTGCTCGCGCGAGTGCAGGTCCAGCGTGGCGGTGCTGCGCACGTAGTCCCTGCCCGCGTCGAGCTGCTCGCCGTGTCGGGCGTAGATCAGGCTGAACCAGTGCATTTGCTGAAAGTCCTGGAGGTACTGCTGCACGTCCTGCTCGGGCGAGTCGGTGCTCACGTGCTGCGCGATGTAATCCATGACGCCCTTGCTGTGCGGGTTAAGTGCGACGGATCCCGTGAGGTGCTCCCACAGGTCGGGCAGGTGGCGGTGTGCGTAGAGCTTGCGCTCTGCGCTCGGGTGGTCACGCAGCAGCAGGAGCTGGCGCTCGACCTGGAAGAGCTTTTTCGACCTCTTGCGGGGCTCCAGCTCGTCGCTGTAGGCCCACTCCGGAGGTTGCCTCTCGGCCCCGATCAGGCGGATGATGCAATTGCGGTAGGCGAGCCGGTACTGCAGGTCGCAGAAGCAGTTGCCGCTGAGGCTCGAGATCGCGTGGGAGATCCGCGCGAGTTGCATCGTGCAGCTGGCCAGGTGCTGCACCAGCAGCTCCGCCGTGGCGGTGCCGACCTGCCACTCCTCGCGCAGCGCCCTGACGATTTTCTCGCGCGCGGTGGGGTCCTCCCAGGGCATCGAGGAGGAGCTGAAGATGCCCAGCTTCAGCGCGTTCATCGCCGAGCGCCTGACGCGCCCGCCGGACCGCTGGTCTGTCTCGGTCGCGGTGATGATCGTGGGTGTTGGGGCTAGCGCAGTACCTGGCTCGCCGCTCATGCGTGCAGCGTGCGAACGCGTAGGCGCTCGCGGTCCTGCGCTGTGCCCTGGTGCGGTCTCGGTCTGTGTGTGGGTGTCTTTGAGCGCGCTCGTGGGCTCGGTGGTCTGTCTGTTCATGGGGTGCTCCTGGTGCGCTTGGGTGATGGTTTGACCCGCGGGGCGCAAGCGCGCAACCGACTCCTGTGCCCGGGCCTTTCGGTACTTCGGTCGAGCACGTACTTTCAGCGCCATCTCTCACCTCCCCAGACCGGTAGGGGGAGTCACCCTCAGCTGCAGCGAGCAGCTTGCAGGGCGCCGTGGGGTTCAGGGTCCCAGGTGCGCCCAGGGGCGGCCGCCGTGGTCTGAACCAGCGCTGTGCGCTGTGCCAGGCAGCCTGGCGCCATGATAAGCGAACGTCTTAGGTCCATCAACCGGGTCGCGCGTGCTCGCAGCCCCCACGGCCCAGGCCAGGCGGCGTGACGCGCTGGCATTAGAAAAGGGGTTTTGGAAAAAACGAAACCCAGCAGTGCAGGCCTTGCTCTGCACGCCCGCAGGAGGGCGCGGGACAAAGAGGTACTGCGTCGACCTCCACCTAGCCTGAGGCTCTTTCGTCGTTTCTGCCTCTGGTTTTCGCCTTCAGCGCTGAATCAGCCAAGCCAGCCGTTCCCGCAGAACGGCGTGCGAGGTTTCGAGTCCCCCGCTGCTGGGCAGCCATTCAAGCAGGCTTGTGTGGTTGTGGACCGGGTGGCCCATGGGGGCCGGGGTGACGACAAAGCCTGCTTGTTCAAAAGCCTTGACACTTCGGGGCATGTGCCAGCTGTGCGTGACCAGGGCGATGCGCTCGATGCCCTGCGCGGCCAACATCTGGCGTGCGTTGCGCGCGTTCTCGTGGGTGTCACGCGATGCCGACTCTTGCCAGCGCACTTGGATGCCGAAGGCGTCGCGCGCGACGCGGGGCGGTGACCTCGGCCTCTGATTCAGACGCGGATTTGCCGCCCCAACCGACACCGCCTGTGGCCATGATGGGCAGTCCGCTGGCCCGGCTCAGTTCTGCGCCATGGCGCAGCCGGTCGAGCGCGCTGCGCTTGAGTTGGGTTACGCCGTCTGGCAGGCCTGTTTCCACCCCGCCGCCCAAAATGACGATGGCCTGCACCTGGGCTTGTTGCAGTGCCGCCGGTTGGGCACTGGCGTAGCTGGGGATCAAGGTGTTGTGCAACCAGACCGCGGGGGCGTTGGCGCTCAGCAACCAAAGAGTCAAGGCGCCCAGCCACGCCAAGGACAGCCCAATGCGCCGCTTGCGTTGGGCCAAGACCAGGCCAGCCAAGACCAGCAGCAAGGGCAAGGTGGGCGGCATGACCAGCGCGGTCAGGTAGGGCTTGAGTTCGGGCAACATGGGTGTGCATTGTGCATGGCCCTGACAGCATTGCCTACAATCAATTTTTTAATCTGCCGGGTCAGTCATGCTTTTTTGTATCAGGTTCCACTGGTTTCGACATTTGTGCTGCGGCCTTCTGGCTTGTTTGGCTTTGGGTTCTGCGGGTGCTCAGACTGTGGACAAATGGAACAATGCCTCTCATGTGTTGGCTGTGGGCTTGCCCATGTTGGCCGCAGGCACGGCCTTCAAAGAAGGGGACGCAGCGGGCCTTCAGCAGCTGACTTTGACCCTGGCGTCGGCCGTGGGGGCGGCTGAACTCCTCAAGCGCACCATCCCGGCTCAGCGTCCGGATGGCTCGGACGACAAGAGCTTTCCTTCGGGCCACACGGCAGTGGCGTTTGCGGCAGTGCGCTTCATGGACAAACGCTACGGCGGCGCCATCGCGCCTTACACCCCCTGGCTGTATGCCGCTGCGGGCTTGACAGGTTTGGCACGCGTTGAAGCCCATAAGCACTATTGGCACGATGTGGCTGCAGGCGCTTTGTTGGGTTGGGGGGCGGCCAATTGGTGGGCCGAACCGATTCAGGGCGGGCAAATGACGGTGCTGCCTTCAAGCCAGGGTGTTGCTGTTTTTTGGAGGCGTGCATGGTGAAGGGGGATGTCCAGCACAAGAGGTCACTGTCGCGCCTTGAGTCGTTCAGGCACGCGTGGCGTGGACTGCGGGTGCTGATGGGCCAGCCCAACGCCAAAATTCACGTGATGGTGGCTTTTGGGGTTGTGGCTCTGGGCGTTGCCCTGGACGTGGCGGCTTGGGAGTGGTGTGTGTTGTCTTTGGCCATGGCCTTGGTCTTGGGCGCGGAGGCACTCAACACGGGCATTGAGCTGGCCGTCGATCTGGCGCAGCCCGAGTGGCATGAGTGGGCACGCAACGCCAAGGACGTATCAGCCGCGGGGGTGTTGATTTGCACCCTGGGTGCTGTGTCTGCGGGCTGCTGGGTGTTTGTGCCCAGGCTGTGGGACTTGCTCTAGCCGTGCCTCAGAGGGGCGCAGAGGATCCAAATCTGCGATCACGACCCGCAAACCAGGCGATGGCTTGGTGAAGGTGTTGGGCCGAAAATTCGGGCCACAAAACATCGGTGAAAAACAGTTCGGCGTAGGCGGCCTGCCAGAGCATGAAGTTGCTCACGCGTGACTCGCCCCCAGTGCGGATGAGCAGATCGACCTCAGGGGCGTAAGCGGTGCTGAGGTATAAGGCGAGGCTGTCCTGGTCGAGGGTGTCAACACTTTTGCCGGGGTGCGCTTTTTGCCAGGCTTGAACGGCTTGCAGCATGTCCCAGCGTCCACCGTAGTTGGCACAGACGGTGAGTGTGATGCGGGTGTTGTTGGCAGTTTGTTCTTCGGCCCTTGAGATGAGGTCTTGCAGCACCGGCGCGAATCGTGTTTTGTCGCCCGCTACTTTGAGGCGCACGCCGTTGGCGTTCATGCTGTTCACTTCTTTTTGCAGATAGGTCATGAACAGGTTCATGAGGCTGGAGATTTCTTCGGGCGGGCGTTTCCAGTTCTCTGTGCTGAAAGCAAACAGGCTGAGGTTGGGCACGCCCAGCTCGATGCAGGACTTGACGACTTCACGAACTTGCCGTGCGCCAGCGGCATGGCCCACTGCAGCCGGTAATAGCCGTTTTTTGGCCCAACGGCGGTTGCCATCCATGATGATGGCGATGTGTTGGGGCAGGGGGTTGGGCAGGCTGGTCATGACTGAACGGCGACTTGGTGGTGCTCGACTTGGACCAATGTGGGGCGACCCAGGATTTCAAGCAAAACAGCCACTCTTTTGGTGGACACGCTTTGGATGAGCCCTTCGATGCCGCCCAATGCCGTGTGTTGCAAGCGCACCGTCTGACCGGCTTTGAGGTTGCTGATTTCTTGCAAAGTGGCTTGGCTGCGGTCTTGCTCTAATTGGCGGATGCACTGCACCAGTGCGTCTGGCATGACCGCAGGCTCAAACCCAAACCGGACGATGGTGCTGATGCCTTTGGTGCTGCGCACTGCCGAGATGCTTTGTTCGGGTTTGCCTGGCCTGAAAAAAATGTAACGGGGGAACATGGGTTCAAACAGGGCAACAGGGCCTTGCGGGGAGGGTTTGAACTTTTTGTAAAGGGGAAGGTACGCGTTGAAATGTTGCAGCTCAAGGTTGCTCAGTGCGATTTGCTCTTGGCGTGGTTTGGTGTAGGCCAAAAACCACCGATCGGTGGGTACCGTGTCGTCGGGCGTGCTGTCGGGTGAGCGAAATGGCTGGTTCATCAGGTTGAAGCTTAATGGGTATGGATTTTAGTGGCATTGGTTACAGAATTTGACAGCTTGCCGGATAATCCAGCCCACTTTGCGTTGAACATCTAGGACCCGCTATGACCGACTGGACTGCTGGCTACGTGGCCGACATTGGCTATACCTTTGGCTACTACACCGAGCTCAACCCTTTGCGCGTGCGCTTGGCCTTTCTGAATGCGGGCCTGGTGCCGCCCGATATGGGCGCTGCCTGCGAGCTGGGCTTTGGTCAGGGCATGAGCACCAACCTGCACGCCGCAGCCTCTGTGGTGCAGTGGCACGGCACCGACTTCAACCCCAGCCAAGCTGCCTTTGCCCAAGAGCTGGCGGGTGCTTGTGGGTCTGGGGCGCAGTTGTTTGACGAAGGCTTTGACGCTTTTTGCGCCCGCAGCGATTTGCCCGAGTTCGACTACATCGGCCTGCACGGCATCTGGAGCTGGATCAGCGACGAGAACCGTGCCGTGATCGTGGACTTTGTGCGCCGCAAACTCAAGGTGGGCGGGGTGCTCTACATCAGCTACAACACCCAGCCGGGCTGGGCCGCCATGGTGCCGATGCGCGATTTGCTGACCGAGCATGCCGAGGTGCTGGGCTCGGACGGCGCAGGCATCGTCAGCCGCATCGACAGCGCTTTGGGCTTTGTGGACCAGTTGCTGGCGGCCAACCCCGCTTACGCCCGCGCCAACCCGCAGGTGGCCGAGCGCATCCAGAAGATCAAGGAACAAAACCGCCACTATGTGGCGCACGAATACTTCAACCGCGACTGGCAGCCCATGGCCTTTGCCCAGATGGCCCGCTGGCTGGCCCCGGCCAAGGTGCAGTGGGCTTGCTCGGCCAATTACCTGGACGCCATCGACATCGTGAACTTGACTGCCGAGCAGCAATCGCTGTTGGCCAGCATCCCCGATGCGATGTTTCGCCAGACGACCCGCGACTTTTGTGTGAACCAGCAGTTCCGCAAGGACTATTGGGTCAAGGGTGCGCGAACCCTGAGCAGTCTGGAGCAGGTCGAGGCCCTTCGTGCGCAGCGCGTCATCTTGGTACAGCCCCGCGCCGATGTGAGCCTCAAAGTCAGCGGCAGCTTGGGCGAGGCCACCATGCAGGACTCGGTGTACAATCCCATATTGGACCTCTTGGCCGACCACAAGCCCAAGTCTTTGGGCCAGATGGAGCTGGCTTTCAAGGCGGCAGGTACCCCGATTGGCTTACCGCAGATTCAACAAGCGACGATGCTGTTGAGCGCAACTGGAGTCATTTTTGCGGTGCAAGATGAAGTGGCCATTGCCAAAGCCAAAAAGGCGTGCGACCGCATCAACACCCACCTGATGCAAAAGGCCCGTGCCAGCAACGAACTGAGCTATTTGGCCAGCCCGGTCACCGCTGGGGGCATCACGGTTCCGCGTTTCCAACAACTGTTTTTGCTGGCCTGCCAACAAGGCCACAAACAGCCCACCGACTGGGCGCAGTTTGTCTGGACCATCTTGGCTGCGCAAGGGCAACGGCTGGTCAAGGAAGGCCATACGCTAGAGAGCCCCGAAGACAACATCGCCGAGCTGACGGATCAGGCACAGAATTTTGCCGTCAAGCAATTGCCTATTCTTCAGTCCTTGCAAATGGCCTGAAATCGGACAACCGGCACCAATGGCCTCGCAGATGCAGGGCTTTTTTATGCCTTAAAAAGGCTTTTCAGATAAGTAGATGTGTCAGGGTAAGAAAAGGCCTTGGTCGCAGCCTCTTGCAGAAGCTGTTCCAGCGATGGGCTGGTGGTGGCCTGATCATCGGTTTGTGCCTTGACAACAAGTGCAGTGTTGGTTGCAGCCTGCTGTGCAGCAGGGGTGATGGCACTGGCTTGCTGAAAGACTTGCCCCAGGTCTGCAGACACATTGGCAACTGCTAGCGCCAGTTTGGCCAGAGGCTGGGTGTCAAAGCCAAAGAGCCAAGCATTGCGTGCGATGGTTTCTGGGGTCGTGCCCGCATCGCGCAAAAGCAAGCCTTGGGCGTCTATGAGCTTCAGGCCATGGTGGCCCGCTTGTTCGTCAGGGTCTTTGGGCAGTCGAACGGCAAAGTTGCCTTCTATGGCCACCGTGTCAC
>JACDQO010000180.1 GCA_015657605.1 Limnohabitans sp.
CGTTTTCGACGCGCGGTGGCTCCATCGCTTTGCCTACACGCGCCAGCAGCATGGCTTGGCGGGCCTCATTCAGCAAATGCGCTGCGTCGTTGCTGGCGCTGCCGTCCACACCCAGGCCAATGGGCACGCCCGCGTCCAACATTTTGCGCAGGGGCAAGATGCCGCTGGCCAAGCGCATGTTGCTGCAAGGGCAGTGGGCGATACCTGTGCGCGTGCGGGCAAACAAATACGTGCCTTCGTCGTCCAGCTTCACACCATGGGCGTGCCACACGTCGTGGCCCACCCAACCCAAGTCTTCGGCGTATTGCGCGGGCGTGCAGTTGAACTTTTCTTTGGTGTAGGCAATGTCGTGGTCGTTTTCGGCCAGGTGGGTGTGCAGGCGCACGCCGTGGGCGCGGGCGAGCTTTGCCGATTCGCGCATCAGGTCTTGGCTCACGCTGAAGGGCGAGCAGGGGGCCACGGCCACATGCGTCATCGCGCCAAAGCTCGCGTCGTGCCAGCGTTCGATCAGCCGCTGGGTTTCTTTCAGGATGGCGGGCTCTTGCTCGACCACGCTGTCGGGCGGCAAGCCGCCTTGGCTCTCGCCCACGCTCATGCTGCCGCGCGTGGCGGTGAAGCGCATGCCGATGGTGTGCGCCGCTTCAATGCTGTCATCCAGCCGCACGCCATTGGGGTAAATGTAGAGGTGGTCCGAGCTGGTGGTGCAACCGCTCAGCAGCAACTCGGCCATGGCCACTTGGCCCGACACACGCACCATCTCGGGCGTGAGGCCCACCCAGATCGGGTACAGGCCTTGGAGCCAAGAAAACAGCTCTGCGTTTTGCACCCCCGGTATCGCCCGCGTGAGCGACTGGTACATGTGGTGGTGTGTGTTGATCAGGCCCGGCACCACCACATGGTGGCGGGCGTCGATCACTTCATCGACTTGCGTGAGCAACTCGTCGACGTTCTCACTGGCTGGGATGATGCGTTCGATGCGGCCGTCGCGGATCAAGAGCGACGCGCCTTTCAGTTCTGTGTTGGCATCGTCTTGTGTGGCGATGCAGCGTGCGCGGTGGATCAGCAAAGTGGTCATGGACTTGTCCTGGGCAAGGGGTGAAACAAGTCGCGGCCGAATCCCCTGGTGTCCCCATGAAGCGGGGAGGGCGAGCACCGCGTTGCCGAGCGTACCGGGCTGTGCTGAAGTTCAGATTTTAGGGGTGCGGGGTGGGCGTTCCGTGCGTGCGGTCTTGAATGCCTCTGCCACAAAGTCCACAAATGCCCTGACCCTGGCCGCTGACTTGTGTTGCGCAGGGTAAATGGCATAGATGTCGGCATCGGGTGTGTGGAACTGGGGCATCAATTGAATCAGTTGGCCTTGCGCCAAATGGTGCCGGATGTCCCATTCGGCACGCAGCAAGATGCCGTGACCGTCCAGCGCCCATTGCACGGCAATGCTGCCGTCGTTGGTGGTCAGGTTGCCGCGTGTTTTGACCGTCTCGGCTTTGCCCTGCCTGCCTTTGGTGAGTTTGATCACCCCATAAGCCTCTCCCCCTTGGCGAATGCTGATGAAGTTGTGCTGCGCCAAGTCGGCGGGTGTTTTGGGCTCGCCGTGCAGGGCGACATAGGCCGGTGATGCGCACAGCAGCCTTTGGTTGTCGGCAATTTTTCGTGCGATGACGCGTGTGTCAGGCGGTGGACCAAAGCGGATGCAGACATCAAAGGCATCGTCTGTGAGAGAAGGAGGGTCTGCCGACAACTGCAGCTGTGCATCGACTTGGGGGTATTGCTGAACAAAGCGGCTGATCAGCGGACCGATGTGGCTGCGCCCAAAACCCAAGGTCGCATTCACCCGCAACAGGCCGCTGGGCGTGGAGCGGCTGGCACCCAGCTGCTGCTCCAAGTCGGCCATTTCGGCCAGGATGCTGCGCGCGTGGCGCAGCACGGTTTCGCCTTCCACTGTCAGGCTCATCCGCCTTGTGGTGCGGTTGACCAAGGGCACGCCCAGGCGCGACTCCATTTGCGACAGGCGTTTGCTGACGGCGGCGGTGGTGATGCGCATCTCGCGCGCGGCTGCACTCAGACTTCCGGCCATGGCCAAAGCGGAGAAAAAGCCCAAATCGGCGGCTTGCAGGCGGGGTTCCATTATTGAGTAAAAGTTAACAGTGAATTGAATTTTATGGCTTTTGTTGAGGCTTGTGCGCCACACAATGACCCCTTGATTTTTTCCTTTTCAAAGCAGTACCCCATGAAAACCTACCGCATCGCCACCATCCCCGGAGACGGCATTGGCAAAGAAGTCGTTCCCGCAGGGCAAGAAGTCATGCAGGCCTTGGCCAAAGCCTGTGGCCAATTCAGGTTTGAGTTTGAAAATTTTGACTGGGGTGGTGACTACTACCGCCAGCACGGCGTGATGATGCCCGCCGATGGCCTGGACGCCTTGCGTGACAAAGATGCCATCCTGTTCGGCTCGGCCGGTGACCCGCACATTCCCGACCACATCACGCTGTGGGGCCTGCGCCTCAAAATTTGTCAGGGCTTTGACCAATACGCCAACGTGCGCCCCACGCGCATCCTGCCCGGCATCGACGCGCCCTTGAAGCGCTGCACCCCCAAGGACCTTGACTGGGTCATCGTGCGCGAAAACTCCGAAGGCGAATACTCTGGCGTGGGCGGTCGTGTGCACCAAGGCCACCCCGATCGAGGCGGCCACCGATGTGTCCATCATGACCCGAACCGGGGTCGAGCGCATCTTGCGCTATGCCTTCAAGTTGGCCCAGTCGCGCCCACGCAAACTGCTGACGGTGGTGACCAAAAGTAACGCGCAACGCCACGCCATGGTCATGTGGGACGAGATCGCCGTACAGGTGTCCAAAGAGTTCCCTGACGTGAAGTGGGACAAGGAATTGGTAGACGCTGCCACGGCCCGCATGGTCAACCGCCCGGCGACCCTGGACACCATCGTGGCCACCAACCTGCATGCCGACATCCTGAGCGATCTGGCAGCCGCGCTGGCGGGCAGCTTGGGCATTGCGCCCACCGGCAACATCGACCCCGAGCGCCGCTACCCCAGCATGTTTGAACCCATCCACGGTTCGGCCTTTGACATCATGGGCAAAGGCCTGGCCAACCCGGTGGGCACGTTCTGGTCGGTGGTCATGCTGCTCGAGCACATTGGCGAGCCTGCCGCTGCGCAGCGCTTGATGGCCGTCATCGAGAGTGTCACGGCCAACCCGGCCTTGCACACTGGCGATTTGGGTGGCCAAGCCCGCACCGCCGAAGTGACGGCTGCCGTATGTAAGGCCTTGGCTTGATTCGAATGAGGTTTTTCTGATTTTTTTCGTTGAAGGTTTTCTGTCTCTCAATTTTTGAAAGGTTTGAACATGAGCTCCAAGTTTCTCTCCGTCGCCCTGGCCTGTGCGGCCATGGCCTCTGCCAATGTGATGGCGCAGGATTACCCTGTTGCCAACAAATCCATCACCTTCGTTTTGCCTTATGCGGCAGGCGGCCCAACCGACAAGGCGGCGCGCGACTTGGCGCAATCCATGAGTAAATTTATGGGTGGCCACAGCATCGTGATCGACAACTCTGCGGGTGCATCGGGCTCGATCGGCGCGAACAAAGTGGCCAAGGCGCCAGCGGACGGTTACACGCTGCTGTTCACGCACATTGCACAGGCCACCTTGCCGACTTTTTTCCGCAGCTTGCCCTACAACGTGGAAAGAGACTTTGAATACATCGGCCTGGTCAGCGAAAACCCGATGAACCTGATCGGTCGTCCCAGCTTGCCAGCCAACAACATGACCGAGTTGATGGGTTGGATTCAGGCCAACAAGGGCAAGATCAACATCGCGAACGCTGGCCCCGGCTCGGCATCGCACCTGTGCGGCATGTTGTTCCAATCCACCATCAAGGTGGACATGACTTCGGTGCCCTACAAAGGCACAGCGCCTGCCATGACCGATTTGATTGGCGGCCAGGTTGACTTGATGTGCGATCAGACCACCACCACGATCCCGCAGATCGAAGGCAAAAAGGTCAAGTCATTCGCAGTGACCACGCCCACCCGATTGACTGCCGCGGCCCTCAAAGACTCACCCACCATGCAAGAGGCTGGACTCAAGGACTTTTCGGTCACCATCTGGCAAGGCTTGTATGCCCCCAAGGGCACGCCTGCGCCGGTCTTGAAGAAACTCAATGACGCCCTCAAGGCGGCCGTCAAAGACCCGGACTTCATCCGCAAACAAGAAGGCGGTGGCGCCACCGTGATCACCGATGCACGCAATGACCCTGCAGGTCACAAAAATTTCGTGATATCTGAAGTGGCCAAGTGGGCGCCGGTCATCCGGGCGGCTGGCGTTTACGCGGATTGAGGGCTTCTTGAAGGCCGATGTTGTCCTGTGTCTGGTCAGGCACTGTTGACATTGGCTTGTTGGATGGGTCTCAGGTCAAAATGCATGGATGTGCATTGACCTGAGGCTTCGCCACGAA
>JACDQO010000021.1 GCA_015657605.1 Limnohabitans sp.
CACACCACTGGAGTAACTCGAGGCGGTCACGGCCAAGGCGTGCAACACGCCTGTTTGCAAGGCTGTGTCGATGCGGCTCAGCTCGATCGCTTTGTGCAAAGTGTTGACCAAGGCCAAGCTGTCCATGGCCGCAGCTTGTTGGCGAGCCGATAAAACCAGCCCCAAGGCCGTGGCCCAGCGGCTAAAGCGAGCCAAGGGTGTTTGAGGCAGGTGATAAACGGCATCGGTGCGGATGTCTTGCCAAAAGTGGGCCAAGTCGTCCAGCGCGCCAAGCCCCTCCATGGCGCGGCTGGCCAAGAAAGTCGCATTCAGGGCGCCGGCAGAGGTGCCTGTGAGCACTTGAAATGGGAAACCTGTGCCCGCTTGTGACGCGCCCAGAAGTCGACCGATGGCCTGCAGGACGCCCGCTTGGTAGGCGGTGCGAGCGCCTCCGCCCATCAAGACCAGACCATTCAACTGGGGTGCTGCCGAAAGCGGGGAACTGGTGGCGTTCAGGGTGTCAATGTGCATGGTGTTCCAAGGGGCAGGCCGAGGGTGTTAGATTGTCGGCCAACGCGAAGACATTGTTTCATGATCCCCCACCTGACCCCACGGCGCGAGCGCTGGCTGTTGTTGACCTTGGCGGGCATCCAGTTCACCCACATCTTGGATTTCATGATCATGATGCCGCTGGGGCCGCAGTTCACGGCGCTGTTTGGCATCAGCAACGCCCAGTTCGGCTTGTTGGTTTCGGCTTACACCTTGTCGGCGGGCTTGTCTGGGCTCATGGCGGCCACCTACATCGACCGTTTCAGCCGCAAGCAGTTGCTGCTGACCATGTACACCCTGTTTGGCTTGGCCACTTTGGCTTGTGGCCTGGCGCCCGACTATTTTTGGTTGATGGCGGCTCGCATCGCCGCAGGTTTGTTTGGCGGCGTGTTGTCGGCCTTGGCCCAGACCATCGTCGCCGATGTCATTCCGTTTGAACGCCGGGGCAGGGCCATGAGCGTGGTGATGACTTCGTTTTCAGTGTCCACAGTGGCGGGTGTGCCCTTGGGCTTGTTTTTAGCGGCGCATTTCAATTGGCATGCGCCATTTTTGGCATTGCCTTGCTGGTCGGTCTGCTGGCATGGGGCGCTTGGCAAACCTTGCCCCGCTTGGACGCGCATTTGCACCACCCTGAGCGGGTGAACGTTTGGCGCGGCATCGGTCAGGTGCTGGCAGAGCCAAACCACCTCAAAGCATTCGGGGTGTCTGGTTTGATGATGTTTGCCAGCTTCACGGTCATCCCGTACATCACGATTTACCTTCAGTCCAATGCCGGCATGCAAACCGATGAGGTGCCCTGGGTCTATTTGTGCGGCGGTCTGACGACGTTGCTGACAGCCCGTTACTTTGGTCGCTTGACCGATCGGGTCGGCAAAGTGAAGGTGTTCCAACGATTGGCTTTGGCGGTGACCCTTCCCCTGATGGTCACCACGCTCTCCCAAGGCTTGCCTTTGTGGGGTTTGTTACTGATCTCAACCAGTTTTTTTGCCATGATGAGTGGCCGGATGATCCCAGGCATGGCGATGATCTCGTCGTCGGTTGAGCCGCGTCTGCGGGGTACTTTCATGACACTCAATTCGGCCGTCCAGTCGGCATCGATGGGGTTGGCCGCTTTGGTGGGGGGGCTGATCATCGGGCGCGATGCGCAGGGGCATCTCACGCTGTACTGGGTGGCCGGATTGCTGGGGGGTATTGGCCAGTGGCCTCAGCGCTTGGTTGGCCGGGCGCTTGCGTTTGCAGGGTGCGCCAGCTTGAGGTGTTTTCGCTGGCAGAACGCCTGGCGTGGGCGCTTTCGGGGTCTTGATTGAAACTTTGGACTGGTGTTTCAACGCGCACGATAGCATTGAAATGAGTCCCTGTGGGCATTGCAGGCAGACTTTTCAGGTTTAGTTTTGGAAGCATTGCTTTTCGATGACACGGGGCGCATAGTGGGGTCGAACCACCCGAAAAGTGGTTTCTGAGCCCTGCCTCGGTGGGGCTTTTTCTACCCTGAACCCATGGAGGCGACGAATATGAATTTAATCATCAGCGGACACCATTTGGAAGTGACCCCTGCCTTGCGCCAGTACGTCACGGGGAAACTCGATCGCATCACCCGGCATTTTGACCAAGTGGTGGATGTGAAAGTGCTGCTGACCGTCGAAAAGCAGAAAGAGAAGGAAAAAAGACAACGCGCCGAGTGCAACATCCATGTCAAAGGCAATGACCTGTTTGCCGAGAGCGCGCATGAGGACCTGTATGCCGCAGTGGACGATTTGGTGGACAAACTCGACCGTCAGGTGGTCAAGCACAAGGACCGCATCACCGATCACCACCACTCTGCGCCCAAGCGCATGATGTGATTCTTTGAACTTTTAACCCAAGGCCGCTCACAGCGGCCTTTTTCTTGGGCTCATCTCGTGTCTAAATGGCAACAAAACGATAAAAAACGGCTTCGGCTCCAAGGGCGGTCAATGTTGGGGGCCGTTCAGGTGCATAATCCGGCCTCGACCATGAACCGACTCTCATCCATATTGCCTATTGCCCAAGTTCTTGTGGGGGTGGAAGCCACCAGCAAGAAACGTGCATTCGAAGAAGCCGGACTTCTCTTTGAGAATCTGCACGGTTTGTCGCGTGCTTTGGTCACCGACATGTTTGTTTGCTCGAGAGCGATTGGGCTCGACAGGTTTGGGTCACGGTGTCGCTATCCCTCATGGCCGCATCAAAGGCCTCAAGGCGCCCATGGCCGCCGTCTTTCAATTGGCCCAGCCGATTGGTTTTGACGCCCCGGATGAGCAGCCCGTCAATTTGTTGATCTTTTTGCTGGTGCCCGAGGCGGCCACGCAAAAACACCTCGAAATTCTGTCTGAAATCGCTGAACTGTTGAGCGATACGGTGCTGCGCGAAAGCATCAAAGGCAGTACAGCCCAAACCAGTTTGCACCAATTGATTGCCCAGTGGCAGTCAGCCCAAACGGCCTGACTGCGCTCAGCTGAAGTTCCGCGATGAAGCCTTCCGTCATCAGCGCCGATGTTTTGTTCGAAGACCATCGGCACCAGCTGAAATGGCAGTGGTTGGCAGGTCTGGGTGCCTCTGAGCGCCGCTTTGATGAAGTGGCCGTGCGCGCAGCCCGATCGGGTGCCGATTTGGTGGGCTACCTGAATTACATCCACCCTTACCGTGTACAGATCCTGGGACCACGCGAAGTGGCTTACTTGACCAGCGGAACGGAAGAAGACTGTGCCCGCCGTACATCTCGGATTGTGACCCTTGAGCCCCCTGTCTTGGTGCTCGCAGATGGGCAAACAGCCCCTGATGCCTTGTTGGCCATGTGCGAACGGGCTCAAATCCCCATGTTTTCCACCGAGCAGTCATCGGCATTTGTGATCGATGTGCTGCGGGCTTATTTGTCCAAGCACTTTGCCGACCGCACCACGATGCACGGGGTGTTCATGGACATTTTGGGCATGGGTGTGCTGATCACCGGCGAGTCTGGCTTAGGCAAAAGCGAGTTGGGCTTGGAGCTGATTTCCCGCGGTAACGGCTTGGTGGCCGACGATGCTGTCGATCTGTACCGCATCAACCAGACCACCATTGAAGCGCGTTGCCCTGATTTGCTGCAAAACCTGTTGGAAGTACGCGGCATTGGCTTGCTCGACATTCGGGCCATCTTTGGCGAAACGGCGGTTCGCCGCAAGATGCGCCTGAAGCTGATTGTGCATTTGGTGCGGCGAGAAACTTTGGAGCGCGATTACGAACGACTGCCTTCAGAGCCTTTGCGCCAAGATGTGCTCGGGATTCCTGTGCAAAAAGTGGTGATTCAAGTGATGGCGGGACGCAACATCGCCGTTTTGGTCGAGGCGGCTGTGCGCAACACCATTTTGCAGATGCGTGGCATCGACACCTACCAAGAGTTCATCGAGCGGCAACGCCGCGCCATGGAGTAGAGCGCCCCCACGTTCAGCGGACGTTGCGATGAGGACAGGGATTTTGTGTGCAGTGAGCGTACAAACTCAATGCATGGTCGGCAATTTCAAACCCTTTGGCCTTGGCCACGGCGTGTTGACGCGATTCGATCTCGGCATCGTAAAACTCTTCGACCCGGCCGCAATCGAGGCACACCATGTGGTCATGGTGTTGCCCTTCGTTCAACTCATAAACGGATTTACCGCTTTCAAAGTGGTTGCGACTCAAAATCCCGGCTTGCTCAAACTGCGTTAAAACCCGGTAGACGGTCGCCAAGCCGATGTCTGCGTTGTCCAGGAGCAATTGGCGAAAAACATCCTCTGCGGTCATGTGGCGCATGGCGCCACTTTGGAAAACCTCCAAAATTTTGAGCCGCGGCAAAGTGGCTTTGAGGCCGTTGTTTTTCAGTTCATCAATCTGGCGCATGGGATGGGCTTGTCCTGTCGTTGTGCAGCGGTCCGCCGGATAAGCTGCCGCTACAATGGCCATGATCATATCGGCACCCACCCAACCATGACCGCATCCCCGACATTTCGCTCTTCCAGACGTTTGCTGGCTGCAGGCCTTGTGCTTTTTGGCTTGGTGGGTTGCAGTGGCTTGGCCGGTGTCAACCGAGACACCTTCAGGCCCTATGTGCCCGAGGTGGTGCAAGGCAACTTCATCTCGAAAGAGCAAAGACAAGTTTTGCGCCTTGGCATGGCCCGTGTGCAGGTGCGCGAGGTGTTGGGGACGCCCTTGGTCGCCAGTTTGTTCCATGCAGACCGGTGGGATTACGCGTTCAGCATCCAAAGGCAAGGCGTTGCGCCTCAAAATTTCAGGCTCACGGTTTATTTCAAGGGCGATTTGTTGGACCGCATTGAGG
>JACDQO010000181.1 GCA_015657605.1 Limnohabitans sp.
CCCGGCCGACGGCACGCTGCTGCCCCCGGGCCACGGCTTTGGCCTGGGCTTGCGGTGCGCACGCACTTGGGCCTGTCACCCGTGCCCGGCTCGGTCAGTCTGTATTACTGGGGTGGCATCGCGGGCACCACGTTCTTTGTGGATCCGGCGCTCGATCTTTATGCCATGCTGATGATCCAAGCCCCCAACCAAAGAGACTACTATCGCCCGCTGTTCCGCGACCTGGTGTACGCTGCGCTGCTGTGAATTTGACCTGCAAAAAATCATCGACCTACAGGAGACAACCATGCCCCAACCCCGGCCTCATGATGAACCGCCCGATGCTCATTTCGAGCATTCTTGAACACGGCGCTGCCCAATTCGGCGAGCAGGAAGTCGTCTCGCGCGAGACGCACGGCCCGCTGCACCGCACCACCTATGCCCAAGTGGCCCGCCGCTCGCGCCAGCTCGCCAATGCCTTGGCGCAGATGGGCCTGAAAGCGGGCAGCGCCATCGGCTCGATCGCCTGGAACAACCACCGCCACCTGGAGGCGTATTACGCGGTGTCTGGCAGCGGCATGGTCATGCACACCTGCAACCCGCGCCTGCACCCGCAGCAACTCATCTATGTGATCAACCACGCCGAAGACGAAGTGGTGTTGTTCGATGCCACCTTCGCGCCGTTGGTCAAAGGCATTGCCGCACATTGCCCCAAAGTCCGCGCCTGGGTATGCCTCGCCGATGCGGCCAACACGCCCACCATCGAGGGCGTGAGCGTGATGAACTACGAAGACCTGATTGCAGGGCACAGCGACACCTTCGACTGGCCCGAGCTGGATGAAAGCACGGGGGCAGCGCTGTGCTACACCTCGGGCACCACCGGCAACCCCAAGGGCGTGCTGTATTCACACCGCGCCATCGTCATGAACGCCACCACCGGCTGCATGCCCGATGTGCTGGGCCTGTCGGCACAGGAAACCATCTTGCCCGTGGTGCCGATGTTCCACATCAACGCCTGGTGCATCCCCTATGCCGCGCTGATTGCGGGCACCAAACTGGTCTTGCCCGGGCCCAAACTCGACGGCCCCAGCCTGTTCGACTTGATGGACAGCGAGCAGGTCACCATCAGTGCGGGCGTGCCCACCATCTGGATGGGTCTGATCCAGCACGTCGAGCAAAACAAGCTGCGCTTTGCCCACATGAAGCGCACCTGCGTGGGCGGCTCGGCCATGCCCATGGCGCTGATTGCCAAGTTTGTGGACGTCTATGGCGTGGAGGTGCGCCACGGCTGGGGCATGACCGAAACCACCGCCGTGGCCACCATGAGCTTGCTGACGCGCACCGACCGCCAGAAACCTGCGGCCGAGCAGCACGCCATTGTGGCCAAACAGGGCCGCGCCGTCTCGGGCATCGAGATCAAAGTGGTCGATGAAAACGGCGCCACCCTGCCACGTGACGGCACATCCCAAGGCGAGCTGATGGTGCGCGGCCAATGGATCGTGGAGCGCTACTTCAAGGCCGACAAAACCGCTTTGGTGGACGGCTGGTTCCCCACGGGCGACATCGCCACCATCGATGCACACGGCACCATGCAAATCCGCGACCGCACCAAGGACGTGATCAAGACCGGTGGCGAATGGATCAGCTCGATCGACCTGGAAAACGCCGCCATCGGTCACCCGGCTGTGGCCATGGCGGCCGTGATTGGTGTCAAGCACCCCAAATGGGACGAACGCCCGCTGCTGTTCATCGTGCGCAAGCCGGGGCAGTCGCTGGAGAAACAAGAGATCCTCGACTTCCTCACCACCAAAGTCGCCAAGTGGTGGGTGCCCGACGACGTGGTCTTCCTCGAATCCCTGCCCGTGGGTGGCACCGGCAAGGTGCAGAAAAACGACCTGCGCAAGGACTACGGCGGCGTGTTCAGCTGATCATTATCAGCCGATCACACCTTGGCGCTGGGCCGCTCGTTCATGCGGTCGCGCCAGGCTTGCAGGGCGCTCATGCCCTCGTCGCCGGGCACGAACTTCATCAGACCCCGCGCAAACTCCAGCGCACAAAACGCGGTGATGTCGGCGATGGTGAAACGCTCGCCCGCGATGAAGGGTTGGCTTTGCAGTCGCTGGTCAAAACCCCGCGCCACATGCCGCACCTTCTCGGCCTGAGAGCGGCCAAACTCCGGAAACTGCGGTTTCTCTAAAGCGGCCAAGCCCGGGTGGCTGTGGCGGATCGCGTTGGCAATGCCGCCCAGCAAATACAACTCCACCTGCCGGTCGGCCATCTCAATGAAGCCGCGCTCATCGCCTATGCCCATCAGGTTGGGTTCAGGGTAGCGGCCCTCCAGCAAGGTGCAAATGGCCCGCGTCTCGGTGATCACGCGGCCGTCATCCAGCTCCAACGCAGGCACTTTGGCCAACGGGCTTTTGGCCAGGTATTCGGGCGTGCGGTGCTCGCCACCATTCAAGTCCATGTTCACCATCTCGATGCCGGTGATGTTTTTTCGACCAAAAACATCAACACCCGGCGGGGGCTGGGGGCGCGGTGGGCGGAGTAAAGCTTCATGGTGTGTCCTTGATTTAACGGGGGAATGATGAGGTTTGCCCCTTGTTTCGCAGAGACTAGCACCCGCTGGATTTCAGGCATGCCCCGTAGATGACAAGCCGCATTCAAAGCTGTAGCCGAAGACACACGGGCGACAGCAAGTCACAGGCCGGACAGCACACGCTCATGCCAAGCCTTCCAATCCTTGAATGATGGTTTTATTCACGATTTTTCTAAAGACCTTACGCCCATGAACTTTGACATTTCACCCGACATTGCGGCCCTGCGTGACCGCACGCGGCAGTTCATTGCAGAGCAGGTCATCCCTCTGGAAGGCGACCCGCGCCACGGCCCGCACGGCCCGTCCAAAGAACTGCGTGAAGAACTGGTGGGCCGTGCTCGCGCAGCGGGCTTGCTCACCCCGCATGCATCCAAGGAGATGGGCGGCCTGGGCCTGAGCCACATCGCCAAAGCGGTTGTCTTTGAAGAAGCCGGTTATTCCAACTTGGGCCCCACGGCGCTCAACATCCACGCCCCTGACGAAGGCAACATCCACCTCATGGAAGCAGTGGCCACCCCCGCGCAAAAAGAACGCTGGCTGCGCCCCCAGGTGGCGGGCCTCACGCGCTCGTGCTTTGCCATGACCGAACCCGCACCTGGCGCGGGTGCCGACCCGTCGATGCTCAAAACCACCGCCGTGCGCGATGGCGATGACTACCTGATCAACGGCGTCAAATGGTTCATCACCGGGGCCGAAGGCGCAGATTACGTCATCGTGATGGCCCGCATGGAAGACGGTACGGCCACCATGTTTTTGTCAGACATGAACAAGCCCGGCATACGACACGAGCGCAGCATGGACGCGATGGACAGCTGCTTCACCGGCGGTCACGGCGTGCTGCGCTTTGAGAACTTGCGCGTGCCCGCTACCGATGTGCTGGGCGAAGTGGGCCAAGGCTTCGCTACGCTCAGATTCGGCTGGCCCCTGCCCGTCTGACGCACTGTATGCGCTGGCTGGGACAGGCCCGCCGCGCGCACGACATCGCGCTGGATTACGCCAGCCGCCGCCATGCTTTTGGCAAGCCGCTGGCCGAACACGAAGGCGTGGGCTTCATGCTGGCCGACAACGACATCGACCTGCACACCGCCCGGCTGCACATCTGGCACACCGCCTGGCTGCTCGACCAAGGCCACAAAGGCGGCTTTGAATCGAGCCGCGCCAAGGTGGCTTGCTCCGAAGCCGAATGGCGCGTGGTGGACCGCTGCGTGCAGATTTTGGGCGGGCAAGGCGTGACGGCCGAAACGCCGGTCATGCGCATCTTCTTGGACATGCGCGCTTTCCGGGTGTACGACGGCCCCAGCGAAGTGCACCGCTGGAGCATGGCGCGCAAGCTGGTTTACAAGGCGCAGCAGGCAGCCCAAGCGGCGCCAGGCTAACTGCCCCCAAAAACGTCCTGTTTATCGAAGCCAGTTTGCACATGATCGGCTGCCCGTTGGCAGGCACCCGTGCTACTGCCTCAGCGGGCACGCAAGCGGGCCATGCTCAGCACAGCGCCTATGCCTGCCGTGAGCGCGCCCAGCATCACCGCATGGCCTGCGC
>JACDQO010000182.1 GCA_015657605.1 Limnohabitans sp.
ACTACACCATCACCGGTTGTCAAGGCGCCAACTGCAGAGGAACGATCAACAACAACCATGTCCAATCTCTGGGCGTGGACATCAAACACACGCAAAAACTGGACAGCCTGCGGGCCCGGCTGGTCACAGGTGTTTACATCGACCGCAGTCAAAATGACTTTGCCTCTGACAACCTGGCCATCGTGCGCGATGTGCCCACAGGGCGCTACATCAGCTATAGCCTCAACAGTGTCAACAACCCCAATGGCGTACGCAACTACGGTGTGGGCATCGCCAACGATGCCGCATTTGCGCAGCTGGAGTTCAGCCCCAGCGAGAAAGTTCGGGTGGTTGCAGGCGGGCGATACGACAGCATCCACTACGATTTCAAAAACAATTTGACGCCGGGCGCCAACTTTGGTGCCCCCAACGAAGTGCGAAGCTTCGGCCAATTCAGCCCCAAACTGGGCGCCACCTATGCCCTGAGCGCCAGCAGCAGTCTTTACAGCAACCTGAGCCTGGGCTTTACACCGCCGGAAGTCAGCCAGCTCTATGGCCGCACCGCCATTCCTGAATTGAAGCCGGCCACATACGACAACATCGAACTGGGCTGGCGTGCCGTCTTGGCCTCCGGCATTCGCATCGACTCGGCGCTGTACCAACTCAGTGGCAAAGACACCATCGTGTCTTACACCCCAGAGGTGGGCAACAGCTTCAACAAAAATGCGGGCGATACCCGAAGCCGTGGTTTTGAATTGAGCCTGAACCAACAGCTGCGCTCGTGGGACTGGCGCATGGGATCGACTTGGGCAGAGCACACCTATGTGGATTACCGCCTGAGCGATGCCGTGGGTGCCATCGAAGACTATTCGGGCAAGCGCATGCCCCAGGCCCCCAACCACACCCTCAACGCCCAAGTGGGGTGGAATTTCACGCCCGCCTCTCGCCTGGCATTGAACCTGGTCAAACAAGGCAGCTCCTGGATGAACAACGCCAACACGGTGCGCTACGCAGGCCACACCTTGCTCAACCTGACGATGAGCCACAAGCTGCAAGATGGCTGGGAAGTTTGGGGCCAGGTGCGCAACCTGACCGACAAAAACTATTCGGACAATGCGGCCAGCCGGTTCATCCCGGGCAGGGGTGCCTACAACCCCAACACCCAGAACACCTATGCCGCAGGTGCGCCGCGCAGCATCATGGTGGGCTTGAACAAATCGTGGGGTGGCCGATGAATCGCCATGCACACGGCCCTTGGCGCTTTTGGCTCTGCGCACTGACCCTGTGGGGTGCAGCCCTGTGGCCACAGGCCATGGCGCAAGACGCCAGCGCATCGGCGGGTCATGCCCGCCACCAACGCCCCCAACTGGCCACGGGCGCGGCCATGGCCCCCGATGGTCGCTTGTGGGTGGTTGGGGTCAATGCGCAGACACAGCTTTTTGTTCAGACGACCGCTTTGGGCGGTCCTGTGTTGTGGAGCGAGCCGCGCATCCTGAACACCGGGCAAGACCCCATCGCCGCCGATGGCGAAAGCCGCCCCAAGATCGCCTTCGGCCCCAAGGGCTGGGTGGTCATCAGCTACACCATGCCGCTGGCCAAGCGCTTCACCGGCTTTGTGCGCATGCTGCGCAGCAGCGATGGCGGCGCCAGCTTTGGTGAGCCTTTCACGGTGCACCAAGATCGGCAGGAAATCACGCACCGTTTTGATGCCATCGCTTTTGATGGAAAGGGGGTTTTGCACACCCTGTGGATCGACAAGCGCGATCAATCCCCCAAAGGTTCTGCGCAAGCCTACGTTGGGGCCGCCATCTACCGCAACACCTCCCAGGATGGCGGCGCCAGCTTTGGGCCGGACACCAAAGTGGCCGACCACTCATGCGAATGCTGCCGCATCGGGCTGGCCCGCAATGCCCAAGGCGATTTGAAGGCGACTTGGCGCCATGTGTTTGACGGCAACACCCGTGACCATGCGTTTGCCAGCGTCGGCGCTGCGGCCAACCGCATCACGCGCAGCACATTTGATGGCTGGCAAATCAACGCCTGCCCGCACCACGGGCCGGGCTTGGCTGCGGACGCCCATGCCGGCGCCAACGGTTTTCACACCGTCTGGTTTGGCATTCGAAAAGTGAATGGCCAAGACCAAGCGGCGGTGCGCTATGCCCGGCTGAACGCCCAAGGCGTGCCCCTGCCCAAAACCGAACGCACCTTGCCTGACCCGCGTGCCGAACATGCCGACGTGATGTCCCACGGCAGCAAGGTGGCCGTGGTCTGGCGCAGCAGTGAAGGGGCCGTCACCACACTCAAGGCCTGGTTGTCTCAAGACGGCGGGCAAAACTTCAGCCTCAAAACCCTGGCTCAAACCACGGGCTACAACGACCACCCGCGTCTGGCCCAAAACGGCGAACAGATGGTGGTGGTCTGGCGCAACACCCAGGAGATACAAGTCCATGAACTCCATTTTTAAATCCACTCGCCGCTTGAGCGCAGGCCTGGCGATCTGCACGCTGGCCCTCGCCTTGGCCGCCCCACACGGGCTGGCGCAAGGACACCCGCATGCCGGGGCGCACAGCCATTCAAGCCGAGCGCAGGCGGCTGGCACGGTGCTGCCCTTTGACGACAAAACCTGGGCGCATTTGATGCAACATGGGCCGCGCCCGGCCGCTTATGTGTTCACCACCTCGTATTGCAGCACTTGCCCTGCGGCTTTTGCAGCGGTGCACCAAGCGGTGAAGAACAGGAAGCAGCGCCCCGAGCTGAATGCGGTGGTGATGGATGTGACCGGCGCACAAGCTTGGCGACATGCCACGCACTTTGAAGGCATGACCCGCATGTACGCCTTTGACGGCTTCGAGCCCGCCATTCGTCAGGCGGTCGATCCCATCTGGCCCAACGTGACACCCTATGTGGTCTTGCTGGACGCCAAGGGCCAGACACAACGCGTGATCGGTCCACCGAACGCAGCAGCGCTCAAACGTTGGTTGTCACCGGCTTGATGCCCTTCATCTTGAGGCTCTCGACACATCAGCTGCGCTGAATAGATTCGATGGCGATGAGCAAATAGAAAAACAGTCCTTGGCGTTTGAGCAAGCCACTTCCAAATTTCATCCGATCAGCCTGCTCAACGTGTCGTATGACCCGACCCGCGAGCTGTACAACGAGTTCAACCAGGCCTTTGGCGGTTAGAACAAAGCCAGCCAGGTGCACTTCGTTGATGGCGGCAAGTTTGACCAGATTTACACCCGCAAGTGAAAAGCTCTTTAGCTGCTTATTGACATAAGCAAACAATAATGATTCGTTTGAGATTTAACGGACCGATTCCACAATCGCGGCCATGACTTGATGGCGGTCGATCCAGTGGGTCGACCAGGCCAATCAAGACCTTCCATGTCTTGCACCGTCCCAGACCGAATCACCATGAAAAAACTCACACACATGGCATTGGCCACCACCTTGGCCTTGACCGGCTTTGCCGCCAGCGCTCAAAACTTGCTCAACGCCTCGTACGACGTGGCCCGCGAGTTCTACAAGGACTACAACGCCGCTTTTGTGGCGCATTACAAAAAGACCACCGGCCGAGACATCAAGATCGACCAGGCCCACGGCGGCTCCAGTGCCCAAGCGCGTGCCGTCAACGATGGCCTGGACGCCGATGTGGTGACCATGAACACCACCACCGACGTGGACTTTCTGGCCAGCACCGGTGTGGTGGCCAAAGACTGGAACAAGCGCTTTGCCCACAACGCAGCGCCCACCACCTCGACCATGCTGTTCCTCACCCGCAACGGCAACCCCAAGAACATCAAGGACTGGGACGACTTGGTCAAGCCCGGCATCCAGGTGATCGTGGTCAACCCCAAGACCGGTGGCAACGGCCGCATGGCCTATTTGGCGGCTTGGGGTTACGCCAAGAAAAAGGGCGCCAGTGACGCACAAGCTGCCGAGTTCGTGAGCAAGCTCTACAAAAACGTACCGGTGCTGGCCAAAGGTGGGCGCGATGCGACCACCATCTTCTTGCAGCGCAACATCGGTGATGTGCTGGTGACCTTTGAGTCCGAAGTGGTCTCGGTGGACCGCGAATTTGGCGCGGGCAAGGTCGATGCGATCCACCCGTCCATCAGCATCGTGGCCGAAAACCCAGTGGCGGTGGTGGAGCGCACTGTGGCCAAAAAAGGCACAGGCGCAGTGGCCAAGGCTTACCTGGATTACCTGTACTCTGAAGAGGCCCAAGAGATCGCGGCCAAGCACGCGCTGCGTCCACGTTCGCAGGCTGTGCTCAGAAAGCATGCCCAAACCTTCAAGCCTTTGCAGCTGTTCACGGTGGACGAAGTGTTTGGCTCCTTTGCCGAAGCGCAGCGGGTTCACTTCAACGACGGCGGTCAATTCGACAAGATTTACACCGTCAAATAAGTTCTCACCATGACCGCATTGCCCATCGCGGCACCTGCCAAACGGCGGGTGCCTGCCAGGGTGTTGCCCGGGTTCAACCTGACCCTGGGCTTCACCCTCTTTTACCTGTGCTTGATCGTGCTGATCCCGCTGTCGGCATTGGTTTTCAAAACCTTCACCCTGAGCTGGGAGCAGTTCTGGGTCGCGGTGACCAGCCCTCGCGTCATGGCGTCTTACCGCTTGACCTTTGGCGCATCGCTGATTGCGGCGCTGGTCAATGTGGTGTTTGGTTTGCTGGTGGCCTGGGTGCTGGTGCGCTATGACTTTTTTGGCAAAAAGATCGTGGACGCGCTGGTGGACTTGCCCTTTGCGCTGCCCACCGCGGTGGCGGGCATTTCGCTCACCGCGCTGCTGGCGGGCAATGGCTGGATCGGCCAATACCTGGAGCCACTGGGCATTCAGCTGGCCTTCAACCCCAACGGGGTGGTGATTGCGCTGATCTTCATTGGCTTGCCCTTTGTGGTGCGCACGGTGCAGCCGGTGCTCGAAGACGCCGAAAAAGAACTCGAAGAAGCGGCCACTTGCCTGGGCGCCACGCGCTGGCAAACCTTCAGCCGAGTCATTTTTCCGACCATTGCGCCGGCGCTGCTGACCGGCTTTGCCATGGCGTTTGCGCGGGCCATCGGTGAGTACGGCTCGGTCATTTTCATTGCAGGCAACATGCCCATGGTGTCCGAAATCACGCCGCTGATCATCATCGGCAAGCTGGAGCAATACGACTACGCGGGTGCCACCGCTGTGGCCTTGGTGATGCTGGTCATCTCGTTCATGTTGCTCTTGGTCATCAATGGCTTGCAAACCTGGCAACGCCGCCGTTCGGGAGCTTCGTCATGAGCCCAACCCT
Source organism: Limnohabitans sp. (assembly GCA_015657605.1). GTDB lineage: Bacteria > Pseudomonadota > Gammaproteobacteria > Burkholderiales > Burkholderiaceae_C > Limnohabitans_A. The sequence continues at coordinate 5,270 of JACDQO010000182.1, forward strand.
CACCGCCAACAAGGTCCAGGCAGGCACCACCGAAGCCCGCTGGATTCGCCGCAGCCTGATTGGCCTGGCGCTGGCCTTCATGTTTTTGTTTTTGGTCTTGCCACTGGCCGCGGTGTTCACCGAAGCCCTGCGCAAAGGTCTTGATGCTTATCTGGAGGCGCTCAAGGAGCCCGATGCCTGGTCGGCCATTCGCCTGACACTGATTGTGGCGGCTGTGGCTGTGCCGCTCAATTTGGTGTTTGGCGTGGCCGCGGCCTGGGCCATTGCCAAGTACGAGTTCAAGGGCAAGTCGCTTTTGACCACGTTGGTGGACTTGCCGTTTTCGGTGTCGCCCGTGGTGGCGGGCTTGGTCTATGTGCTGGTGTTTGGGGCCCATGGTTGGTTCGGCCCTTGGCTGCAAGCCAACGACATCAAGATCGTGTTTGCGGTGCCCGGCATCATTTTGGCCACGGTGTTTGTCACCTTTCCCTTCATTGCGCGTGAGTTGATTCCGCTCATGCAAGCGCAAGGCAGCGAAGAAGAGCAAGCGGCCATCGTGTTGGGTGCCACAGGCTGGCAAACCTTTTGGCGGGTCACTTTGCCCAACATCAAATGGGGCCTGCTGTATGGCGTGATCTTGTGCAACGCACGCGCCATGGGCGAGTTTGGCGCGGTGTCGGTGGTGTCGGGCCACATCCGGGGGCAAACCAACACCATGCCTTTGCACGTGGAGATCCTCTACAACGAATACCAGTCCGTGGCCGCTTTTGCCGTGGCCTCGCTGCTGGCTTTGCTGGCGCTGGTCACTTTGGCCATCAAGTCCTTCATTGAATGGCAGCATGAAAAAGAAATGCAAGCGTCGGCCAAAACACCGCCCGAGCAGCCAGCCCACTGACTTCACCTTTAGATTCTGGTTTGAAACATGAGCATCGAAATCCGCAACGTCCACAAACAGTTTGGTGACTTCACGGCACTGAACAATGTCAGCCTTGACATCGAGTCGGGCGAACTCGTCGCCTTGCTGGGGCCATCGGGCTGCGGCAAAACCACGCTGCTGCGCATCATCGCGGGCTTGGAAACCGCCGAACAGGGCACCATCGCTTTCAGCGGCGAAGACACCACCCATGTCCATGTGCGCGAGCGCCAAGTCGGTTTTGTGTTCCAACACTACGCGCTGTTTCGCCACATGACGGTGTTCGAGAACGTGGCCTTTGGCCTGCGCGTCAAACCGCGCAACCAGCGCCCGAGCGAATCCGACATCAAACGCAAAGTGCACGAACTTTTGGGCTTGGTGCAACTCGACTGGTTGGCTGACCGTTACCCCTCTCAGTTGTCAGGCGGGCAGCGCCAGCGCATTGCGCTCGCACGCGCCTTAGCGGTTGAGCCCAAGGTGTTGCTGCTGGACGAACCCTTTGGCGCGCTGGACGCCAAGGTGCGCAAGGAGCTGCGCCGCTGGTTGCGCCGTCTGCACGACGAACTGCATGTCACCAGCATCTTTGTCACGCACGACCAAGAAGAAGCCCTGGAAGTGGCGGACCGCGTGGTGCTGATGAACAAGGGCAACATCGAGCAGATCGGCTCGCCCCAGCAGGTGTGGGACCACCCCGCCAGCCCCTTTGTGTATGGCTTTTTGGGCGATGTGAACCTGTTCCATGGCCGCGCCCACGAAGGTGAGATGCTGATTGGCGCCGACCAGCACGCCATCCGCCTGGAAAGCCCCGAGCACGGCCAAGTGCAAGACGCCAAAGCGTTTGCTTATGTGCGCCCGCATGACCTCGATGTCACGCGCTTCACGCCGGGCACCGCCCACACCGGCATCTTGGCCAAACTGACCCGCGCCATCGTGGTGGGGCCCGTAGCACGGCTGGAACTTGAACCTGTCGAAGCGGGCATGTTTGGCAAGGACGCCGTGATCGAAGCGCAATTGTCGGCCTCGCAATACCGACAACAAGACTTCAAAGAAGGCGAGACGCTGGTGCTGACACCGCGCAAGGCACGGGTGTTTGTCGAAGGGTGAAGCCCAAACCACCGCGCCTTTGGACGCGGATCAGCCCGTTATGAAAGCGTCTTCGGGTAAGCTTTGCAGATCACTTTCAAGGATCTGCCATGAGCGAACCTTCTGCTTTCGGTTTCGGCCAATTTGTGCCGGGTTTTGATTTTTTACAAAACCTGTCCAAAACCGCCTCGGCCGCCCAGCCCGCAGCGGCGGCGGGCATGCCCGGCATGGCCAGTTGGGTGGCCCCCACGCTCAGCATTGAAGACATCGACAAACGCATCCAAGAGTTGAAGTCGGTGCTGTTTTGGTTGGAACAAAACACCACGGCGCTCAAAGCCACTATCCAGGCTATGGAAGTGCAAAAGATGACCTTGACCACCTTGCAAAGCATGAACGTCAACATGGCCGATTTGGCCAAGGCGTTCACAGCCAAGCCCCCGGTCAATGAACCTGCTCAAGCCGCACCCGCCGACACCGCCATCGCGTCCAAGTCTTCGCTGTTCAGCCCCAAGCCTGCGCCCCAAGCGGCACCCGCACAGCCCACGCCCAACGAAGCCCCCAAGGCAGAGGCAAGCCCGGCCAGCGAAGCCAAGACCGCTGACTCGGCCAGTCAGCCTGCCGTGGACCCGATGCAATGGTGGGGCGCGTTGACCCAGCAGTTTCAAGGCATTGCCGCCGCCGCTTTGAAAGATGTGGCGGGCGAAGCCATGAAGGCGGGCATGAGCGCCAAAAACGCCACCGCCAAATCGGCTGCCAAAGCCAAAGCGCCCCGCAAGCCCAGCGCGTCGTCGACCACCGCTGGGCGTCAACGCGCCAAGCCCGCATCGGCGAAGCCCGCTCAAGCTGCTCAAGCGGGTGTGAATGCCAAATCGGTCAAGACCGTCTCGGTCAAAAAACCAGCAGCCAAGCCAGCCACTCGGACTGCACGCAAAACCGTTCTGAAATAAGTTGTCTATGAAGTTGTTTCCCTGTGGCCATGCCACGCACCCACAGTGGCGCATGGCCGCAGGCTTGGTCTTGGCGCAATTGCAAGCCCAAATGGAGTTGCCCGATTACGCCACTCAACCACGTTTGGGCCTGCTGTACATCACCGACCATTACGCACCCCATGCGCAAGCCCTGCTGGACCATTTGCGGCAAGCCTTGCCCGGTGTGCCCGATTGGGCGGGGACGGTGGGCATCGGTGTGGCGGTCAGCAACGCCGAATACTTCGATGAGCCCGCCATGGCGCTCATGCTGTGCGACCTGACACCCGAGCAATACCGGGTGTTTTCTGGCGTGTCGCCGCTGCCTGCGGCATGGGCCGATGCGGCGCTGGTGCATGCAGACCCCCACACACCCGACTTGGCCGAGCTGATCGCAGAAATGGCAGGCCGCACACAGCAGGGCTATTTGTTTGGCGGTCTCAGTGCCAGCCGCACGCGCAGCGTGCAGTTCGCGGTGCGGGCCGAAGATGCCGGCGGATCAGAAGTACACGGTGGCGTGCTTGAAGGCGGTTTGAGCGGGGTGGCTTTTTCGCCAGATGTTTCTTTGATGTCTCGCGTCACACAAGGTTGTCAGCCGGTTTCACCTGAGCGCGAGATCACGCAAGCGGAAGGCCATGTGGTGCTGCAACTGGCAGGCGAGGCGGCACTCGATGTGATGCTGGCCGATTTGGGCATCAGCCTGAGCGAGCCCCAAAAGGCCATTGCCGTGGTGCGCTCCACTTTGGTGGGCTTGAGCGCGGCAGGGCATTCTGGCGTGGGCCGCACCGGCCATTTGGGCAACGATGTGCGGGTGCGGCACATCATTGGGCTGGACCCTTTGCGCCAAGGCGTGGCCGTCGCAGAAAACTTGGAGCCCGGCATGCTGCTCACCTTTTGCCGCCGCGATGTGCAGGCCGCACGGGCCGACTTGGTGCGCGTGTGCGCCGAAATCCGCGAAGAATTAGAGCCCGAGACGCTGTCCATCGAAGCCATTCACGCGCTCAGCGACAACCCCTTGCCCTCACTGCCCACGGCGGGCCCACGCATTGCTGGGGCGGTGTATGTGAGTTGCACCGGACGAGGCGGCCCGCATTTTGGGGCCCCAGCGCCGAGTTGCAGATCATTCGCCACGCTTTGGGCGATGTGCCCTTGGTGGGATTTTTCGCTGCAGGCGAAATCGCCCGCAACCAGTTGTACGGCTACACCGGGGTGTTGACGGTGTTCACAACGCCTTGAGCTGAAGGCATGGCACCAGACGGCCTCAGGCCAGTGGCCATTTGCGCCGACCGACCTCTTGGATCATGTGCTTTTTGAAAGCCAAGGCCAAAGGCGACAGTTTTTTGCTGGCCGGGTACACGATGTGCCAAGCCGACGACACCGGGAAGCCCTCGATGTCGATCACACTCACACCGTTTTCTTTTTTATGACCGTGCAAAGCATGGCGTGACACCACGCCCAAGCCCAAGCCGCCAGCCACCGACTCCTTGACGGCTTCATTGCTGCCCAACTCCAACCGCACGTCAGGGCGGAACCTCATCTTGCGGAAAAACTGGTCAGCGGCCATGCGGGTGCCCGAGCCTTTTTCGCGGACGATGAAGCGGCGCTGGGTCAACTCGTGCAAACTGATCTGCGTGCGTTTGGCCAAGGGGTCTGCATTGGGCGCAATCAGCACAATCGGATTGGGCATGAAGGCCTCGTCCCCCAGATCCATGTCTTTGGGAGGCATGGACATGATGTACAGATCGTCCAGGTTTTCACGCAAGCGGTGCACCACGCCATCGCGGTTCAAAATTTCGAGAGACACATCGATGGCCGGGTGTTTGGTGCAAAAACTGCCAATCAAATGCGGCATGAAGTACTTGGCCGTGCTGACCACCGCCACCCGCAACTTGCCCCGCGACAGGCCTTTGGCAGCATCGACGTTTTGCTCAAACGCATCCCAGGTCTGCGCCACCGCGCGCGCAGTGACGGCGAGTTCTTTGCCCACGTCTGTGAGGTAAATCTTTTTGCCGATCACCTCGTAGAGCGCCAAACCCACTGACGAGCTCATCTCTTTGAGTTGCATGGAGGCCGTGGGTTGGGTCACATGCATCACCTTAGCCGCTGCACTCACGCTGCCTGTTTCAGCCAATGCCAAGAACAAACGCAGCTGACGAAACGTGACATTCATAGATTTTTACCTATAGCTGGCTGTACCAGAATCGATTTTACAAGCATGAGCCATATTTCTATGATCGCGCCAAGGAATAACAAATGCAAAACCTGATCGATCCCGCCATTCTCTTTTTCATCTTTGGCGTGCTGGCTGGCACCGTCAAATCGAACCTTGAAATCCCTCCCGCCATTTCCCGCTTTTTGTCGCTTTACCTCTTGATGGCCTTGGGCCTCAAAGGCGGCTTTGCACTTTCACAATCGGGCTTGACCGCCAACGTGGGCATCAGCTTGGCCGCCGCCGTCGGCCTGGCCATCGTCATCCCACTGATCGGTTACACCCTCTTGCGCCGCTTTGTGTCGGGTTTTGATGCCGCGGCCGTCGCTGCCACTTACGGATCGGTCAGTGCGGTCACTTTTGTCACCGCTGTTCAATTCTTGGAAAACCAAGACATTGCCTATGGCGGCCACATGGCTGCAGCGATGGCTTTGATGGAGTCGCCCGCCATCATCTTGGCCGTGGTGTTTGCCAATTCGTTGCGCCAAAAAGCGGCCAAAGGTGCCGTGGCGACAGCCGATGGCGCACAGGCACCCAAAACCGGTGTGTCGGTGGGCAAGATCCTGCACGAGTCCTTCACCGACGGCGCGCAATTGCTGCTGTTGGGCGCCATGGCGATTGGCATGATCACCGGCGACGCAGGCAAAGCGGCCATGCAGCCGTTCTCAGTCGACCTGTTCAAAGGCATGCTGGCTTTCTTCTTGCTCGACATGGGCTTGATGGCGGCGCGCAATCTACCCCAGGTCAAGGGCAAGTCGCCTGTGTTGGTGGCATACGCCATCGTGGGCCCCATCGTGCACGCCTCGCTGGCTTTGGGACTGGCATTTCTGCTAAATTTATCGGCTGGTGATGGTGCCCTGCTCATGGTTTTGGCAGCCAGTGCGTCTTACATTGCAGTCCCGGCGGTGCTGCGCTACGCACTGCCTGAGGCCAACCCCTCGCTTTATTTCGGTCTGAGTCTGGGCATCACTTTTCCCTTGAACATTGTGTTCGGAATCCCCATTTATGTGGCGGTGGCCCAAGGGGTTCTGATGTAAGGCTTGCATGGACAGATCGACAAAGAGCGCTCATCTGGCTCGCCGTGTTGCATTTCTCACGCAACACGGCAAACAAGATTTGGTGAAGACCCCTCTGGAATCCGCCTTGGGCTGTGAGCTGGTTCACACCGACGCCTTTGATACCGACCAGCTGGGCACTTACACCCGCGAAATCGCTCGGCCTGGTTCTCAACTTGATGCAGCACGTCGCAAGGCCCAAATCGGCATGGCCCTGACGGGTGCCCCGATCGGCATCGCCAGCGAGGGCTCTTTTGGGTCTGACCCCTTTGGCGGCTTCATGCCCTGGAACACCGAGCTGCTGCTGTGGGTCGACCCGGCCCATGATCTCGAAGTCACCGGCTTCGCCCACGGCCCCGCGCAAAGCCTGCACAGGACCGTCACCGACGTGGACGAGTTGATGCGGTTTGCCCAAGAGGCCAAGTTTCCCGGGCACCACCTGGTGATGCGGCCTGACCACGAAGACCATTTGGACATCGTCAAAAACATCCACGACGAAAAGACCCTGCTACGGGTGTTTGCCCAACTTCAAGCGCAATCGGTCAGTGGCAAGGTGTTCGTCGAAAACGACCTGCGCGCGTTTTGCAACCCCACCAGACAAGCGCTCATCCGCAAGGCTTGCGACGATTTGATCCTCAAATTGCGATCGACATGCCCACAATGCCAAAGCCCCGGTTTTTGGATTCAATCGAACATTGCAGGCTTGCCTTGCAGAGCCTGTGGCCAAAAGACACGGCTACCCGTTGCGCAGGTATGGCACTGCAAGTCATGCCAGCACGAAGAGCAACGCACCCTGTCTTCGGAGCCTTGGGCTGACCCGAGCCGCTGCGACTTTTGCAACCCTTGATGCTCTGAGACAGCGCTTGGTTCAGAGCGAACGCATCAATCCACCATCGATGCGCAAGCTTTGGCCGGTGATGTAGGCCGCGCCTTCTGAGGCCAAAAAAGCAATCGTGGCGGCCACTTCTTCGCTCGTGCCATAACGCTGCATGGGCACACTTTGGCGGCGCTGTTCCTGAGCGGGCAGGCTGTCGATCCACCCGGGCAGCACGTTGTTCATGCGCACCTTGTGCACGGCATGCTCGTCGGCAAACAGTTTGGTGAAGGCGGCCAAGCCTGCGCGCGCCACGGCTGAGGTCGGGAACATCGAACTGGGCTCGACCACCCAGGCGGTGGAGATGTTGACGATGGACCCCGCCTTTTGCTGAACCATGATGGGCGCCACCAGCCGCACGGCGCGCACCACGTTCATGAAATACATGTCCATGCCCAAATGCCACTGCGCATCGGTCAATTCCAGCAAAGGGCCCTTGGGGCCATGGCCTGCGCTGTTGACCAGCACGTCGATGCGGCCCCAACGCGCCATGGTTTGATCGACCAGTTTTTGCAGGTCTTCGCTCGATTGGTTGGAGCCCGTCAGGCCAATGCCCCCCAACTCGCGCCCCAGCGCCTCGCCCTTGCCGGACGAAGACATGACCGCCACCTGAAAACCATCTTGCGCCAGCTTGCGGGCCGCCGCCGCGCCCATGCCACTGCCACCGCCCACCACCATCGCCACTTTGTTGTTCATGCTTTGCTCCTTGTTTGTGTCAGTTTTCTGAACATCTTGCCAGACCACTGGCCCAAATCATCCAGGTAGGTGAACACCACCGGGATCACCAGCAAGCTGAGCACGGTGCTGGTGAGCAAGCCACCGATCACGGCAATCGCCATGGGCGAGCGGAAGCTCGCGTCGGCTGCGCCCCAGCCCACGGCAATGGGCAGCATGCCCGCACCCATGGCAATGGTGGTCATGACAATCGGCCGGGCGCGTTTGTGGCAAGCGTCCAGCAGCGCATCCCAGCGGCTCATGCCGGGCACAGCGGGGCGATCGCCCTCGGCGGGTTTGCCGCGCCGCGCCTCTATCGCGTACTCCACCAACAAAATCGAGTTTTTGGTGGCGATGCCCATGAGCATGATCAGGCCAATCAGCGAGGGCATAGAAAAGCTTTTGTCTGCGATCAGAAGGCCGACAAACGCGCCGCCCAAAGACAGCGGCAGCGCCGCCAAAATCGTGATGGGGTGCAAGAAGCCTTTGAACAACAACACCAGCACGATGTAGATGCACAACACGCCAATCATCATGGCCAGGCCAAAGCTGGCAAAGAGTTCGCCCATCACTTCAGCATCGCCCACTTCCACCACTTTGACGCCCGGCGGCAAGCTTTGCAGCGCAGGCAGCTTTTGCACCGCAGCTGTCACGTCACCCAGCGGCATGCCCGACAGCTCGATCTCGAAGTTGATGTTGCGCTGGCGGTCGTAGCGGTCGAT
>JACDQO010000183.1 GCA_015657605.1 Limnohabitans sp.
CCACCCTGCAAACCCAGCCGGAAGCGGCGAGACCCCGCCTGCTGTTGGGCCAATTGCTGTTGAGCCAAGGACAATCGCGCGCGGCATTTGACACCTTGGCGGTTTTGTTTGAGCGCCAGGACAAGGCTGCGCCTTTGGCCGCAGCCAGCTTGGTCAAAGCGGCCAAGGCTTGCGACATGGAAACGCTGCCAGCCGCTTGCTCGAGGCCCATTACCAAGCCGCACCCAGCATCGATGTGCTGAACGCCATCACCGATGTCTTGCTCAGCCGCGCATCCACCCACAGCGCCGCTCAGTCAGAGGCTTTGGACCGTTACCTTGGCCACTTGCAAAAGCACACGTCGCTGATGGCTGCCAGCCGATGGCTCACGGGTGAGCGGCCAGGCCAAGCCAGCCTGCCCGAATCAGTGCAAAAGGCCCTGGAGCACGCCACCAAGCCCTTGGCCAGATACCGCTGCGCCGCTTGTGGCTTTGAAGCCAAAGAGCATTTTTGGCATTGCCCCGGTTGCCAAGCTTGGGACAGCTACCCGCCCAAACGCGTGGAAGAACTTTAAAAATAATACTTTTATTTTAAAAATTGAGGGTTTTCACCGTTCATCCTGCCCCTTAGGCTTTTGACAATGCACCTTGCTGCACATTTTTGCAGTCAACCCAAGGAGCGCAGACATGTTGAAAAAAATCACAGGTGCATTGCTGGCTTTCGGATTCGTGGGCCTGAGCTGGGCCCAGCAAATTGATTTGAACAAGGCCACCGAGGTCGAGCTCGATGCCCTCAAGGGCGTGGGGCCTGTCCTGACCAAGGCGGTGATGGACGAGCGCAAAAAAGCGCCCTTCAAGAACTGGGAAGATGCCACCAGCCGTGTCAAAGGCTTAGGCCCTCAAAAGGCCAGCAGCTTGTCCGATCAAGGTGTGCGGGTGCAGGGCAGCCCCTACACAGCCAAATCGGCAGACTCCGCCAAGGACAGCGGCAAAGCTGCTCCCAAGGGCACTGATGCCGCTGCCGGTAAAGCACCCCCCGCCAAGAACTGAGACCCCGTGAAATTGTTTCGGGCAGACGGGTCTGCCCGAAACATGGCCTCAGCCTTTCCCGAAGCCACCCCCGCCCGGCGTGTGGATCTCAAACACATCCCCAGCCTGCATCTCCACTTGGCCAATGTGGGCCAATTCCTCGGTGCGGCCATCAGCGCGCACCACGCGGTTGATGCCCGGCAAGCCGCTGTGCCCACCTGCCATGCCAAAAGCCGGATGGACACGGCCATTGGACAAAATGCCTGCCGTCATCGGCTCCAAAAAGCGCACGCGTCGCACACCGCCATCACCGCCACGCCAGCGCCCCGTGCCGCCTGAGCCTTGGCGGATCGCGTAACTCTCCAGCCGCACCGGAAAGCGGAACTCCAGCACTTCGGGGTCGGTCAGGCGCGAATTGGTCATGTGGGTTTGCACCACCGACGTGCCATCAAAACCACCCACCAACTGGCCTTGCGCGTCAAAGCGACCTCCAGCGCCGCTGCCGCCCGAGATGGTTTCGTAGTACTGCACCCGCGCATTGCCAAAGGTGAAGTTGTTCATCGTCGGCTGGCTGCCCGCCATCACGCCCAAAGCGCCAAACAGGGCGTTGGTGATGCAGGTCGAGGTTTCCACATTGCCCGCCACCACCGAAGCGGGCGGGTTGGGGTTGAGCATGGAGCCTTGAGGAATGATGACCTTGAGCGGCTTCAGGCAACCGGCGTTCAGAGGGATGTCGTCGTCCACCAAGCTGCGGAACACGTAAAGCACCGCCGCCATGCACACCGCACGTGGTGCGTTGAAGTTGTTGGTCAACTGAGCGCTGGTGCCGGTGAAGTCGATCTCGGCCGTGCGTTCGGCGGCATTCACGCGCACCGCCACCTGGATCTGCGAGCCGTTGTCCAGTTGCAAAGTGAACGCGCCGTCTTTGAGGCGTGTGATGACACGGCGCACCGATTCCTCGGCGTTGTCTTGCACATGGCGCATGTAGGCCTGCACCACGTCCAGACCAAACTGCTCCACCATGCGGCGCAGCTCTTGCACGCCTTTTTCGTTGGCAGCAATTTGCGCCTTCAGGTCGGCCATGTTTTGCTGCGGGTTGCGAGAGGGGTATTCACCGCTTTGCAGCAGCGCCACCATCTCGGCTTCGCGCAAATGGCCCGCCTCCACCAGCTTGACGTTGTCGATCTGCACACCCTCTTCTTCGATGCGCGTGGAAAACGGCGGCATGGAGCCAGGCGTCAAACCGCCTACATCGGCATGGTGGCCGCGTGAGCCTACATAAAACACGGGGGCCGAGTGGCCGTCCAGGTACACCGGGGTGATCACCGTGATGTCGGGCAAATGCGTGCCGCCGTGGTACGGGTCATTCAGCACGAACACATCGCCCGGCTGCATGCGGCCTTGGTTCTCCTTGATCACGGTCTGGATGCTCTCGCCCATGGAGCCCAGGTGCACCGGCATGTGCGGCGCGTTGGCAATCAAATGCCC
>JACDQO010000184.1 GCA_015657605.1 Limnohabitans sp.
CAACGGGTTTGAGTACCGCCAGCCAATGTGCAAGCGTGACCCGTTGGGCTCTGCGCCCCCCATGCTTTGGGGCGGGCCAAAAACGCATCGCATTGGCTGAACACCTGCTGAATCCGCAGGTCTTCCGCGCTGGGTCTGGCGTCATTGAAATCAAACCACTCGGGACGCACTTTTTCATGGGCCATGCCCACGCGCACGCACTCGGCTTTGGCGGGAGTCAGTTGAGCCAACATGGCCGACCACACGGCCTTCGTCACGGCGTTGTCACGGACCACCGTGAAGGCCAAATCGCCTTGGGTCGGGCAGGCGTTGACTACCCCTTCTGGCGTTCGACGAGACAGGCCACGCCATTGCACAAGCACAGAGGCTTCGTTGCCGGGTGTGATCGCGATGCGGGTGTCAAAAAAGGGCGCCCGCACCACGCGCTCAAAAGGGGGCTGTCCGGGTACGGTGATTTCCAGGTTGCACACCTGCTCGCCATTGAGCACCCGCGCGGACACGGGCACGGTGTTGGCCTGGCCCGCCACCAGCACATATTGACCCGCCCACGCCACAGGCGCGAGCCACAGGCTCAGCAGCACCCCATACCAACGACTTGCACCCATTGCGCACCCATTCCAAGAAAGAAGCTTCCACCTACAGTATCGGCAGCAGTGGGCTTGACTTGATAGCGGGTCAACGCCCCACAAAAACAGGCTTGCGGCGCTGGGCAAATGCCGCGCGGCCCTCGGCAAAGTCCAAGCTTTGGCTGCTGGTTTGCTCGCGTTCGCGCAAACGGGCCTCATCGGCCTGTCCGGCTTCGATTTCGCGCAAAGACTTTTTGGTCTCTTGCACCGCCACTGGGGCCAGGGCCAATACATCGTCCAGCAGTGCCTGCAGTGTTGGCGCCCAGTCTTCGGGCCCCACCAGTGCCTCGAACAAGCCCATGGCATCGAGTTGCTGGGCCGTGAAAGGCCGCGCCGTCAGAAAAGCCCGTTTGGCACCGGCCAAGCCAAATCGGCTCACATAGCGCTGCAAACCGCTCGGGTAGTAATGCAAGCCCAGGGCTGTGGCGGGCATGCGCCACTCGATGCCCTGCAAGCCCATGCGCAAGTCACACGCCAGCACCACATCGGTGGCCCCGCCATACACGCTGCCGTTGAGGGCGCCAATGGTCACCGGGCGCAGGGCGGCCAGCGCATCCGGAATTTCTTCAAAAAAAGTGGCGCCGTGGCCCGGCTCGTCAAAGCCCCCAATGTCATAACCCGAGCAAAACACCGGCTTGGGCTGGCCCGCCGTGTTGGCGGTCAACACCAGCACGCGAACCCCGGGATCGCGGTTGACGGTGTCAAAGTGCACCAACAAAGCCTTGAGGTCGGCGTTTTCCAAGCGGTTGCGCTGGGCCGGGCGGTTCAAAGTGAGGGTGGCCACGCCGCCTTCGATGTGCAAAACGGGAACTGAAGGCTGTGCGAATGCTGCGTGCATGGGGGGCGTCCAAAACAAAAAGGGTGTCCGAAGACACCCTGATTGTAGGAAGCAGGCGACCAGCGCCCGCTGTTTGATCGGCGTTTTATGCGGCGAATTAGGCCTTGGCTTTGGCCTTGGACATGACGACTTTGACCGAAGCTTCGGCTTGGGCTTGAGCGGCTTTCATGCTGGACTCGGCGCTGTCAGCAGCTTGCTTGGCCACTTTTTTCAGGGTTTCAGCAGCCGTCTGGCTGGCTTCGAAAGCGGTCTTGATGGCGGCCACAGCGGCGTCAGAGCCAGCGGGTGCGTTCTTCAGGCTGTTCTCGACCAGGCTTTTGACAGCCTTTTCGGACTCGGCCATCTTGCCTTCGACGGCCTTGGTGAACACGGCGCTGGTGCTGTTGGCGATGTCAGCCACGTGACGGCCATAAGACACCGACTTTTCGATGGCGGGCTGAACCAAAGCGGCTTGCACAGCCATCAGGTCTTGTGGGCTCTTGGCGGCCATCAGGGCTTGCATGTTGGCAAAAGACTCGCCCACAGCGGCTTTGCCAGCGGCCATGTTCAGTTCAACCAAACGCTCGAAACCGGCGAATGCGGTTTGCGACAGGTCTGCAGCTGCAGCGATGTTGGCTTTTTGTGTGGCGGCGAATTGGTCGGCGTTGAAGTTCATGGTGTGTTCCTTGAGAGGTTTTGTTGCAATGCAGCAATTTGAACACCATGATGAGACCAGAGCAAGGGAAAACCCGCTCTTTAGAGTCAGCTCTCCAATTGAACGACTGTGTGCGCCAAAGCCCAGAAAGCCCGCTGTCAGCCCTGAGCCATCTCAGACGCAGGGCCATTGCCACTGTGGGCGCATCCACTCACTAAACTTGGCGCTCCAGCAAATCAGGCCGACAACTTTTTTATCTTTATGGAATTCCTCAGTCTTTTGTTCATTTCGGCCATGGGCATTCACTGGCTCAATCTGCAGGGTCAGCGCAAACGCACCGCTTTGTTGGCCGAACAGCTGCGTCCCTTCCAGATCGAAAAGCTGATGTCGCAGCTGACCACCTCCTATATGCGGGCCTTGGGAGAGAGCGACCCCGAGCGTCAACGGCATATTTTTCAACTGCAAGAACAAGCCGAACAACAACTGGCCGCCGACTTTCAGCTCTTGGCCCGCGAATTTGCCAAACTGCCCGCCCCTGTGGCGCGCGGCCTCAAGCTGGCCTTGCCTTTCATTGACCAACTCTCGCCCAAGGTCTGTTTTGACATGCGCCGCCTGCTCGAAGTGCACGCACAAGGCATCGAGCGCGCCGTGGACAACCGTGAAGGCCTGTCCGACAAGGCGCGCTCATTTCGCATGATGGGCGAGATGTTTTTGATGCAGCACAGCTGCCACTGGTTTTGCCGCTCCAAAACCATCGCCTCGGCCCGCATGCTGGCCCAGCACCAAACCCGCTACGAGCAAGCGCTCGACGCGGTCAGCCCCGAAACACGCCAGGCCTACTTGGCCGTGGTGCAGGCCACGAGCTGAAGAACTCAGCTTTTGCAGGCTTCTCGCTGGTCTCTTTGACCGGCATGGCCATGGTGTTGACGGCCGTAGTGTCCGACCGCATCTGACCACTCGGCATTGAAAACGGTTTGTTGCGCCGTGTTGAGCTGAGGCAACAGGGTTTGTGTGATCTGTTTCATTTTGGCCAATTGCGCTTGTTGGACCTGCATCATTTGACCCATCGCCTCCATGCGCTCGGTCGCACCCATGGTCTTATCCTCCTTGGCTTTTTTCATGGCATCGTGCATGGCGCCGCGTTGCTTCGCACGGGCCTCGGACAACGCTTTCATGTCATTGGCAAAGGCGTTCCAGGCGGGGCGCTGTGCATCCTCTAATTTCAATGCCCCTTCCAGCTTGGCCAGTCGGGCTTCTAGGTGATGGCCACCAGCGCGTTGGCCGAGGCTGCGGTGCTCATGGTGTTTGTCCATGCCGTGGTGAGAGGCCATGGCCGTCATGCTGGCGCCGCTGAGCAGAGCAGCCGACAAAATCCAGATCCATTGCTTTTTCATTTCAAACTCCTTGAAGGTGTGAACCCGCTCTTGGCGGTCTCTGACGAACGTCAGATCGGTGCATTGAAAGGCGTGCGGGCACAAAAGAAATGTCTCTGGCACCGCATTTTGCAAGCGCATGTGTCTGCGAGGTCTCCAGACATCTTTTGATACAAAAAAACTTCAGGGCGCCCGTATCATGACCCCATGACACCCACCCCAGACCATGTTTTGCTGGTTGATGACGACCCCGAAATCCGGCAATTGACAGCGAAATACTTGGAGCAAAACAGCATCCAGTGCAGCACCGCGGCCAACAGCCATGAGATGCGCCGCATGCTGCAGATGCAGCGCGTGGATCTGTTGGTGCTCGATGTGATGATGCCCGGCGAAGACGGCCTGACAATTTGCCGAAACTTGCGCGCCGACGGCAGCGCATATGCTCAGCTGCCCATTCTCATGCTCACGGCCCGCACCGACGACGCAGACCGCATTTTGGGCCTAGAGATGGGCGCAGACGATTACTTAGGCAAGCCATTTGTCCCGCGCGAATTGTTGGCTCGCATTCGTGCCATCTTGCGTCGCTCGCGCGCTTTACCCGCCAATTTACAAACCACAAACAGCCCTAACCGGTGGCGTTTTTCGGGTTACACACTCGATGCCTTGTCACGCCAGGTGCGCAACCCCGATGGGATTTTGTTGGTGCTGACCTCGGGCGAATACCGTGTGTTGCAAGTCTTGCTCAACCATGCCAACAAGGTGTTGTCTCGAGAGCAGCTGCTTGAACTGACCCAAGGGCGATCGGGTGACGCATTTGACCGCTCCATCGACCTGCTCATCAGCCGCCTGCGCTTGCGCTTAGGCGAGCCCGCACGCAGATTGGGATTGATCAAAACGGTACGCAGCGAAGGGTATGTGCTGGCCACCGAGGTACAAGCCGAATGATGGCGGTGCTGAAAAAAATCTGGCCGCAAAGCCTGTTTGCACGCTTGTTGTGGGTGTGGCTGATGGGTTTGACTCTGGTGTTGGCTGCGGCAGCTTGGCTCGCATTGGACGCGCGCACGGTGCGTGGACAAGTCGTGTTGCATGCCAAGCTCACGCAAGAGCTGGCCGCATCGGCCGATTGGCTCGACACCCTGAGCCCTGGCCAGCGCGAACAGTGGCTAGAGGACAAGGACAAAGGCAAGCGCCGCGAGCGTTGGCGTCTTGAACCACCCAAGGCGTGGTCCCCAAACGCCAACCCACTGCCGCCCCATGTTCGACCTTTGGCGATGTATTTGGCCAGCGAATTGGCGCCGCGCCAGCCACTTGTGCAGCACTTCGCGCCACTGCACGATAGACAAAGACATGGCGATGCTGATGGCCACCACCCAGAACGTGCGCGCGGACAAACCTGGGTATCGCTGCTGCTGGCCGATGGCGCACAGGTTTATGTCCGATTACCCGCAACTTACCCCCCACATGGGGCCATGGGCAGGCCAGGCTTTGGCAAGACACGCACTGGGGCTTGGTGGCGCTGACCGTGCTGGTGGGTCTGGCGCTGTTGACTTGGCTGGCGGTGGTGTACGCCACGCGCCCGCTCAAGCGCATGACACAAGCCGCCAAGGACTTGGCCGATCATCCCAACCAAGCTCCATTGTCCGAAGACGGGCCCTTGGAGGTGCGCCAAGCCGCGCAGGCTTTCAACCACATGCAAGCCCAGTTGCAGCGACACATGGCGCAGCAAACCCAGGTGCTCGCGGCGATCGCCCACGACTTGCAAACACCGCTGACGCGCTTGCGCCTGAAAACCGAATGGGTCAGCGACGAGCCGCTGCGCCAGCGCATGCAAGCCGACCTGAGCGAAATGCAAGATTTGGTACAAGACGGCTTAGCGCTGGCCCGCAGCTGGCACGCCCAGCCACAGCGCCAGCCGGTGCATTTGAACCAGCTGTTGCAAACCCAGCTCAATGAATGGGAAGACCTGGGCTGGGCGGTGCAAGCGCAGGGCGCGGACAGCGATTGTTTGGTCAACACCGATGTGGCCGCGCTGCGCCGCGTGTTGGGCAATGTAGTGCACAACGCCATCACCTACGGCCACCGCGCCACGGTCACCTTGTTGTGCCAAGACCCCAGCCAGCCCGATCACTGGTGCATCGTGGTGGAGGACGAAGGGCCAGGCCTGCCCGAGTCCGACTTGCAATCGGTGTTGCAACCGTTTGTGCGCCAAGAAAGCTCACGCAACCGACAAACCGGCGGCACGGGCTTGGGTTTGTCGATCGCGCTGAACCTGATGACCGCCTTGGGCGGGCGCTTGGTCTTGGCCAACCGAGCGCAAGGTGGTTTGCGCGTCACCCTCAGCGCACCGCTTTAACCCTTCACGTCAGCGCCCGCAGCGCCGCCTGCGCGATGCTGTCCGCGTCCACCGCGAAGAAGCGGCGCAGCGCAGCCCGCGTGTCGCTTCGGCCAAAGCCGTCGGTGCCCAGCGTGGTGTAGCGGCGGCCTTCGGGCACGAAGGCGCGCACGCTCTCGGGCACGGCGCGCACGTAATCGGTGGCGGCGATCACGGGGCCTTGGGTGGCCGACAACAGGCTAGCCAAATGTCCAACGCCAGCGCCAACACCCGCCGCTGGACCCGTATCTGCCAGACGCTCAAGCGCCATGCCATCGCGCGCCAACTCGCTCCAGCTGGTGATGCTCAGCACCTCCACGCCCACGCCTTGCGCCGCCAGTTGCTGCGCGGCATTGACCACTTCGGTCAGGATCGCACCCGAGCCGAGCAAGGTCACGCGCTGGGCCGCATCGCTGGGGCCGTACACGCCAAATCGGTAGCCCCCGCGCAGCACATCGGCCTCCACGCCCGCAGGCAAGTCGGGCTGGGCGTAGTTCTCGTTCATCAGGGTCACGTAATAAAACACGTCGGCTTGCTGCTCGACCATCTCGCGCATGCCCGCGTCCAGAATCACCGCCAGCTCGCCCGCAAAGGCTGGGTCGTAGGCCTTGCAGTTGGGGATGGTGGCCGCCACCAAGTGGCTGCTGCCGTCTTGGTGTTGCAGACCCTCGCCGCCCAAGGTGGTGCGGCCTGAGGTGGCGCCCAGCAAAAAGCCCCGCGCCCGCTGATCGGCCGCGGCCCAAATGGCGTCGCCCACGCGCTGAAAGCCGAACATCGAGTAATAAATATAAAAAGGGCAGCATGGCCAGGCCGTGCACGCTGTAGCTGGTGGCCGCGGCTGTCCAGCTGGCGATCGCGCCCGCTTCGCTGATGCCTTCTTCCAGAATCTGGCCGTCGGTGGCTTCGCGGTAGCTCAGCACCGAGCCGATGTCTTCGGGCGCGTAGCGCTGGCCCACGCTGCTGTAAATGCCCACCTGCTTGAACAGGTTGGCCATGCCAAACGTGCGCGCCTCGTCGGCCACGATGGGCACAATGCGCGGGCCGAGTTGCTGGTCTTTGAGCAGGTTGCCCAGCATGCGCACAAAGGCCATGGTGGTGCTCATCTCTTTGCCGTCGGCCTGCAGCGCAAACTGCCCGTAGCTGCCGAGTGCAGGCACAGGCAAGCGGTCGCAGGTCGTCTCGCGCTTGGGCAAGCTGCCGCCCAAGCGGGCGCGATGCTCACGCAGGTAGCGCATCTCGGCGCTGTCGTCGGCGGGTTTGTAAAAAGCCAAGCCCTTGGCCTGCGCGTCGCTCAGTGGCAGGTCAAAGCGGTTGCGGTAGTCGATCAGGTCTTGCTCGTCGAACTTCTTTTGGCTGTGCGTGGTCATCTTGCCCTGGCCCGCGCTGCCCATGCCAAAGCCTTTTTTGGTGTGCGCCAAGATCACCGTGGGCTGGCCGCGGTGCGCGGCCGCTGCGGCATACGCCGCGTGGATCTTCACGATGTCGTGGCCACCGCGCTTGAGCCGGTCGATCTGCTCGTCCGTCATGCCCTGCGCCAACCTTGCCAGCTCATCGTTCTGGCCAAAGAAGTTGTCGCGGTTGTAGCGACCGTCCTTGGCGGCAAAGGTCTGCATCTGGCCATCGACCGTGTTGGCAAAAGCGCGCAGCAATGCACCTGAGGTATCACGTGCCAACAGGCCGTCCCAGTCGCTGCCCCAGACCAGCTTGATCACGTTCCAGCCCGCACCCGCAAACAGTTTTTCCAGCTCGTCGATGATGCGGCCGTTGCCGCGCACTGGGCCATCGAGGCGCTGCAAATTGCAGTTGACCACCCACACCAGGTTGTCGAGTTTTTCGCGCGCCGCCAGAGTCAGGGCACTCATGCTCTCGGGCTCGTCCATCTCGCCGTCGCCGAACACGCCCCACACCTTGCGTGCGCTGCAGTCTTGCAGCTGGCGGTGAGTCAGGTAGCGCATGAAGCGGGCGTGGTAGATCGAGCTGATCGGCCCCAAACCCATGGAGCCCGTGGGGAACTGCCAAAAATCGGGCATCAGCCAAGGGTGCGGGTAGCTCGACAAACCGCGAGCGCCGCTGTCGGGTGCGGTGATCTCTTGGCGGTAATGCATCAGGTCCGCCTCGGTAAGGCGCCCTTCGAGATAAGCGCGGGCGTAGACGCCGGGTGCGCTGTGCGGCTGAAAGAACACCAAGTCGCCTTGGTGTTGCTCGGTGCGCGCATGAAAGAAATGGTGGAAGCCGGTCTCGAACAAATCGGCCACGCTAGCGTAACTGGCGATGTGCCCGCCCAGCTCGCCATAGGCCTGATTGGCGCGCACCACCATGGCCAACGCGTTCCAACGCATGATGGCCACCAGCCGCTCTTCGGTGGCCAAGTCGCCGGGGAACACGGGCTGGTCATCGACCGCGATGGTGTTCATATAAGGCGTGTTCAGCTCGGGCTGCCAGCCCGTGCGCTGCTGACGGGCCACGATGGCCAGCTCGTCCAGAATTTGCCGCGCACGCTCTGGGCCTTGGGTGCCGATCAAGGCCAGCAAAGCCTCGCGCCACTCGGCGGTTTCTTCGGGGTCGATGTCGTGGGCGGACAACATCGCTTGCAAATGGGGTTCGATGGGTGCGTTCATGCGCTGAACTTTACAGAGGCCTACGGCGCATGTGCTGCGTATTTGAACCACTTTATCCATCATTTAAAGCACAATATGCCGAAAACATGAAGGATTCAGCACATGATTCTGGACAACGTGGATTTGAAGATACTCGACGAACTGCAGCGCGACGGCTCGCTGTCGAATGTGACGCTGGCCAAACGCATCGGCCTGTCGCCTTCGCCGTGCCTGGCTCGCGTGAAGGCGCTGGAGTCGGGCGGCGTGATCCAGCGTTACGTGGCGCTGGCCAGCGCGGCGGCGCTGGGGCTGGGCCTGACGGTGTTCATCTCCATCAGCCTCAAGACCCAAAGCAAGGAAACGCTGGCCGACTTTGAAGCGCACATCGCGCGGCACGATGAAGTGATGGAGTGCTATTTGATGACCGGCGACAGCGACTATTTGTTGCGCGTGGCCGTGCGCGACATGGCGGCGCTGGAACGATTCATCTTGGAGCAGCTCTCGCCGATTCCGGGCGTCGAAAAAATCCGCTCCAGTTTTGCGCTCAAGCAAGTGCGCTACAAAACGGCGCTGCCGCTGGGATTGGGGTGAAGGTGAAGCGCTTTCAGCCCTGCGCCTCGGCCTCTGGCCACAAACTCGGAACGTAAAAACGCAACGCGTGCTGCGGCACACCCAAACGCAGCTTGCCGTGGGGCGAATCGCTTTCCAGCAAACCCCTTTTGAGCAATGCAGACACCTGCGCCGTGGCCAAGCGTTCGCCCAAACCCAGCATGGCTTTGAAGTCGGCCCGGTCCAGCTCGGCTTGCGACGCAAACAGGTAATGCAGCGCCCGCAAAGCCTCGGCGCGCACGCCTTGCTTGACCACGTTTGCCTCGTAGGCCAAACACGCCGCCATGCGGTCCTTCATGCCATCAAGTGACAGCAAACCCGACATGAAGTCGACTTGGTCGATGCACACGCCCAACACGTAATCGATCCAGCGAATCAAACCCGACTCGGTCAGGTTGCCCCGGCCATCCAGATCGCCTGCCCGGGGTTCATCGGGTGCTGCCAAGTTGGCGTAATACGCTTCGTGTGTGCGGGCAAAGCCCCGCAACGGCGACCACAAACCGTTGGTCAAGCCCATATGGCCCAACACCAAATGGCTGTGCAGCCGCACCACACGCCCGTTGCCGTCTGCAAAAGGGTGAATCCAGGCCAGCCGCTGGTGCGCCGCCGCCATGGCCACCAGTTGCAGCTCGCCACGGCGCAAGCCCGAATACACAGAGGACCAACCGCGCTAAAAA
>JACDQO010000185.1 GCA_015657605.1 Limnohabitans sp.
ATCACGGCTTCAAGCCCTTCGACATCCAGCCCACGCGAGCCACGTCGGTGGCCACCAGCACCGAGCAGCTGCGGTTGGCAAACTGCACCAGCACCTGGTCGCGTTCGCGCTGCTCCAGCTCGCCAAACAGCGCCAGCGCGCTGTAGCCCTGCGCCTGCAACACCGCCACCAAGTCGCGGCACTGCTGCTTGGTGTTGCAAAACGCCAGCGTGCGCTCGGGCCGGAAATGCGCCAACAGTTTGGACACGGCATCCAGGCGCTGGCTTTCGCTGACTTCGTAATAAATTTGACGGATCTTGTGCGCGCTGTGCTGCGCCTCCACTTTCACGGTTTGTGGCGAACGCATGAACTGCGCAGCCAGCTTGGCAATGCCTTCGGGGTAAGTGGCCGAAAACAACAAGGTCTGGCGGTCTTTGGCGCACTGGCGCACCACCTTGGCGATGTCGTCAAAAAAGCCCATGTCCAGCATGCGATCGGCCTCGTCCAGCACCAGCGTGTTGACGCCGGCCAAACTCAAGGAGCCGCGCTCCAGGTGGTCCAAGATGCGGCCAGGTGTGCCCACCACCACATCGGCGCCGTGCTCCAAACTCACCGTCTGGCCGCGCAGGGCCACGCCGCCGCACAGAGTGACGACTTTCACGTTTTGCCGGGCGCGGGCCAAGCGGCGGATTTCTTGGGTGACTTGATCGGCCAGTTCGCGGGTGGGGCACAAAACAACCGCTTGGATGGCGGCGCTGGGCGAGCCCGCCGTTTGCAGGCGCTCGATCAAGGGCAGGCCAAAAGCGGCGGTTTTGCCGCTGCCGGTGCTGGCTTGGGCGATCAGGTCTTGCCCCGCCAAGGTGAGCGGCAGGCTGGCCGCCTGGATGGGCGTCATCTGGGTGTAGCCCAGTTGCTCCAGGTTGTGCAGGGTGGCTGGGGCCAGTTTCAGCTGGGCAAAGCGGGTCGATGTCGCGTCTTGGGGGGTTTCGTTCATGGCGTGATTATCATGGCCAAGCCTAAGCCCGCCCTGCCCAAGCACTGTCCGCTCACTGCACAAAGTTTTTAGGTGGCGTGACGCCCAAATGCCGGAACGCTGCGAGCGTGGCAATGCGCCCTCGCGGGGTGCGCTGCAAATAGCCTTGCTGGATCAAATACGGCTCGATCACATCTTCGATCGTGTCGCGCTCTTCGCCGATGCTGGCCGCGATGTTGTCCAGGCCCACTGGGCCGCCATCAAAGCGGTGGATCACGGCTTCGAGCAGTTTGCGGTCCATCAGGTCAAAGCCTTCTGGGTCCACATCCAGCATGACCAAAGCTTTTTGCGCCAGTCCTTTGTCGATGGTGCCGTCGCCCTTCACATCGGCATAGTCGCGCACTCGGCGCAGCAATCGGTTGGCAATGCGCGGCGTGCCGCGTGAACGGCGGGCGATCTCGAACGAGCCCTCCGGGTCAATCGGCGCCTTCAGCAAGCCTGCACTGCGCGTCACGATGCGGGAAAGCTCTTCGGGGGTGTAGAACTCCAGCCGCGAGACGATGCCAAAGCGGTCGCGCAGCGGGTTGGTCAGCATGCCCGCACGGGTGGTCGCGCCCACCAAGGTGAAAGGCTGCAGGTCGAGCTTGATGCTGCGCGCAGCCTGGCCCTTCGCCAATCATGATGTCGATCTGGTACGTCCTCCAGCGCCGGGTACAAAATCTCTTCGCCACAGGCGTAGAGGCGGCTGGATCTCATCGATGAAGAGCA
>JACDQO010000186.1 GCA_015657605.1 Limnohabitans sp.
CTTGGCGGCCTTGGCGGTCGAAGTCATGGCCGATGGCCTGACCAAGCTGTTTCCGGTGCTGGGCGCGGTGAATAAGCGCCCGGGCTAGAACTGCATGGTGCATCTTGCCAATTTTTGCCAAACTCACTAAGCTTTCCATATGAGCACCATGAACATTTCCTTGCCTGAAACCTTGAAGACCTTCGTGGATCTGCAAGTCAGCGAGCGTGGCTACGGCACCAGCAGCGAGTACGTGCGTGAGTTGATCCGCAAGGACCAGGATCGCCTGCAATTGCGTGAAAAACTCTTGGCCGGAGCCAGTTCTGCCCCTACAGCGTCCATCGATGCAACCTACTTTGACAGTTTGCGTGACCGGGTTCACCAAGCTACCCGGACCACTTCAGCCCGGTGAAAACAAAGCCAGTCATCCCACGCGAATTGGCCCTTCGGGATGTTGAGCAAGCTGTTGCTTACTATTTAGACGAGGGGGCACCATCTGCCGCGCTCGGTTTGATTGATACGCTTGAAAAAGCCTATACCCACATCAGTCGTCACCCCGCCACGGGATCTCAGCGATACGCCCACGACTTGAACCTGCCGGGTCTTCGGTTTTGGCCACTGACCCGCTACCCGCATTCTGTTTTTTACATCGAAAAAGCAGACCACATCGATGTTTGGCGCGTTCTGCACGGTCAACGCGATATTCCTGCTTGGCTACAGACTGAAACCGATTGAGTTTCTCTGGGCGGATGAGGAACAGCGGCTTCGAGTTTCAAGGTTTGCTTCATGCCACTCGCCAAATAGGCACTAGGCCCCAAACCCCTGTGCCAAGCCAGCCCTCATGTGCGCCACCAGCGCTGCGACGGCCCGAGGCACATGGGGCGCGTAGGGGCGAATGGCATAAATGGTCTCGGCAAAGGCCCCCACGGGCTTCCAGCCAGGAAGCACCCGCACCAACTGCCCCTTGCGCAACTCGGCTTGGGCGCTGAAGTCCGGCATCAGCGCAACCCCCGCGCCCGTCAAGGCCGCTTCACGCAGGGCTTCGCTGTTGTTGGCGGCGAAGTGGCCACTCACGGGCACCGTGATGCGCTCGCCCACGGCTGAAGACCCACGCAGCTCGAAAGTCCACGCGGGCGTGTCTTGCGAGCGGGGGTAATGCAAGCAGTTGTGGGCTTGCAGATCAGCGGGGCTTTGCGGTTCGCCGTGTTGGCGGATGTATGCGCGAGTCGCCACCAGCACCGACTCGGTGGCGCACAGCGCCCAGGCCACATGCGTGTCGGGCGGGCGGGCGGTGTGGCGAATGGCCAGGTCGTAACCTTCTGTGGCCAAGGCGCTCAAGCGGTCGGACAGGTCCAGCTCGATGCGAACATCTGGAAAATCTTTCAAAAAAGCGGCGAACAAGGGCACCAGTTGTTGGCGGGCCAGCGCCACCGGGGCCGTCACACGCAACAAGCCGCTGGGCTGCTCGGCCAAGTCGCGCACCTGCGCAAAGCTTTGCTCGATCTGTTCAAAAGAAGCGCGGGTGTCGTCGACCAGCCTCTGGCCCGCCTCGGTCAATCGCAGGCTGCGGGTGGTGCGCTGCACCAAGGTGACTTTGGCGGCGCGCTCCAGCTCGGCAATGCGCTGGCTCATGGCGGCCTTGCTCACGCCCAATCGGGCGGCGGCGGCGGTGTAACTGCCTTGCTGCGCCAGCACGCTCAGCCAGTGCAGGTGCGTCCAAAGGTTGTTGATTTTTTGCTCTTCCATGCGCGCATTGTTCACTATTTTGAACAATCAATTCAGTTTTGCGGCATTGCGAGGGTGAGCGACGGTGCCTACACTGCACGCAAACTTTCACATACGGAGTCCCCCATGAGCATTTCCCCCATCGGCCACTACATCAATGGCCAAGTCGCCGCCGGCGCATCGGGCCGCAGCCAAAGCGTCACCAACCCCGCCACCGGCGCCGTCACTGGCAACGTGGCCTTGGCCAACCGCGCCGAAGTGGACAAGGCCGTGGCCGCTGCACAAGCGGCTTTCCCTGCCTGGGCCGACACGCCCCCCCCTGCGCCGCGCCCGCGTGATGTTCAAGTTTCTTGAACTGCTCAACACCCACAAAGACGAGCTGGCCCACATGATCACCGCCGAGCACGGCAAGGTGTTCACCGACGCGCAAGGCGAAGTCAGCCGCGGCATCGACATCGTCGAATTCGCCACCGGCATCCCGCAGCTGCTCAAGGGCGACTTCACC
>JACDQO010000187.1 GCA_015657605.1 Limnohabitans sp.
CCGATCCCCGGCGCTGGCCGAGATTCAGGTGGCCCTGGAAAAAGCCGTAGAAGAAGTCACCGGCTGCGAAGGCGCCGAGCTCAAACGTTTCATGCGCACCGGCACCGTCGCCAGCACCGACAACCGCAACTGGGAACTGCTGCCCACCAGCAACGTGGCCAGCACGCCGCAGCGGCGCTTCAGCCAAAGCCGCGCCGTGGCCTTGGACATGGAAAGCGCCACCATTGCCGCCAACGGTTTCCGCTTTCGGGTACCGTATGGCACCTTGCTGTGCGTGAGCGACAAACCCCTGCACGGCGAGATCAAACTGCCTGGCATGGCCAACCACTTTTACCGCGAGCGGTGAACCAGCACCTGCAAATCGGCATACGCGCCGTGACCTTGCTGCGCAACGCAGGGCCCGAACAACTGCACAGCCGCAAACTGCGCAGCTTTGCCGAAGTGGCGTTTCAATAAGACGCTCCGGCGTCACGGTTTTCCCCTTTTTTGTGACACAGTTCAGCCATGCACATCCTCTTCATTGCCGACCCCCTCGAGTCCTTCAAAATTTACAAGGACACCACGTTTTCGATGATGCGCGAAGCGCAAAAGCGCGGCCACCAAGTGGTGGCCTGCCAGATGACCGATGTGCGCTGGCAGCAAGGCGAGGCCGTGTCGGCCCAAGTGCGCGACATCACGCTCACTGGCCAGCCAGATGTCTGGTTTAGCCAAACCGCTACGCGCCGCGCCAACTTGAAAGACTTTGGCGCGGTCATCATGCGCACCGACCCGCCGTTTGACAGCGAATACTTTTACGCCACCCACCTGCTGAGCCAAGCCGAACGAGAAGGCGCCAAGGTCTTCAACAGCCCGGCGGCGCTGCGCAACCACCCCGAAAAGCTGGCGATTTTGGAGTTTCCGCAGTTCATCGCGCCAACCCTGGTCACGCGCAGCGAGGCCGACATACGCGCCTTCCACGCCGAGCACGGCACCATCATCTTGAAGCCCCTGGACGGCATGGGCGGCACAGGCATCTTCAAGGTGGGCGCCGACGGCCTGAATTTGGGCGTGATCATCGAAACCCTGAACCGGGGTGGCGCGCAAACCGTGATGGTGCAAAAGTTCTTGCCCGGCATTGCGCAAGGCGACAAGCGCGTGCTCTTGATCGGCGGCAAGCCCGTGCCCTTTTGTCTGGCCCGCATCCCGCAAGGCGGTGAAGTGCGCGGCAACCTGGCTGCTGGCGGCAAAGGTGTGGCCCAGCCGATTTCGGCGCGTGACCGCGAAATCGCTGAAACGCTGGGCCCCATCTTGATGGCACGCGGCCTGATGCTGGTGGGCTTGGACATCATTGGCGAGAGCCTGACCGAGATCAACGTGACCAGCCCGACTTGCTTTCAGGAAATCACCGACCAAATGGGCTGCGACGTGGCGGCGCTGTTCATGGACGCGGTAGAGGCTGCGCTTTAAAGCTCAGGGGAATTTTTCGGGCGTCCAGCGCAAGCCCAAGGACAACCACTGCTGATCGGAGCGCTGGACATGCGGCCCACCCAGAGGCGCTCCTAACGTCGCATCCACCTGCAACAAGCCCGGCAACACCTGGTAACGCAGGCCGGTTTGCCAAAACGGTTTTTGCCGGTCGTTGCCAAAGCTTTCGCCAATCCACATCCAGCGCCCATTGAGCTGAAACTCCAGGCCCATGCCCCAAGTCATCTGGTCACGCCCGGTGGCCCGGTCTCTGGCCCAACCCAAGTTAGTGTGGCTGACCCACCGGTCGTCCATGAAGGACACCGACACCGGGACATAGGCATAGGTTTGGCCTTTCCCCATGTCCAAATCGGTGTGCGGGCGGTGACGCAATTGGCCGAGCGCCAGGCCCACGCCCCAACCGTTGGGGGTCATGGTTTTGAACAGGGTTTTGACTTGCAACACAGCATCCACGCTGTGGCCCATGGCCGCGTCGCGCAAAGCGGCCCCGCCCGCCGTGATCTCAAGCCGTCCTGTCGGGTTGCAGGCCGGCAAAGCCCATTGCTCGGTCCGGTTGGCATCGCGGCGTGACCAGGTTTCGAGTTGACAGCTGCCTTCGGTGGTCAAGCGGGCGTCGTCGGTCATGAACGGCCTGGCCGCCCACGTCAACGTGGGTGCCAGCAGCAGCCCCAGCAGTGTCATCCGGTTCAAACGCATCCTCATGCCACGATGGTAAAGCGCTTGTGTGACAAAACGATCACCGAGCACCGCTGGGCTTCATGCCCCCAGCAGGTCCCCGCCTTCAAAGGTGTACAAGCGGCCTGGCTCAAACGCCACCCAGGCCTCGTCGGTGGTCAAAGGTGCAGTCACCACCACCGCCACGCGGTCACTGGCGCGGGTGTGGTCGGCAAAGTTCACGCTCAGGTCTTCGTCGCTCAAAGTCGCTTGGGTGAAGGGGTGCCTGCGCAGCACATAGTGCAGGTTCGTGCTGGCGTGCGCCCACAAGGCCTGACCGTTGGACAGCAAGAAATTGAAGGTGCCAAAGCGGGCGATCTGCGGCACCAGCTCGCGCAACGTCAGCGACAGCTCTTGCACACTGGGCACACTGGCGTGCGACTTGGCCAACTCTTGCATGAGCCAGCAAAAAGCGCGTTCGCTGTCGGTCTGGCCCACGGGCTTGAAGCTGCCATGCAGACGCGGCGCGTAGTCGGGCAAATTGCCGTTGTGCGCAAACACCCAATAGCGGCCCCACAGCTCGCGCACAAAGGGGTGGCAGTTTTCCAGGCTCACCTCGCCCTGCGTGGCTTTGCGGATGTGGGCAATCACGTTTTGGCTTTGGATCGGGTAACGGCGGATCAGCTCGGCAATGGGCGAGCTGCTGGCGCTTTGGTGGTCCACAAAATGGCGCACGCCCTGCCCTTCAAAAAAGGCGATGCCCCAACCGTCGCTGTGGTGGTCGGTGATGCCGCCGCGCTGCGCAAAACCGCTGAAGCTGAAGGTCACATCGGTGGGGGTGTTGCAGTTCATGCCGAGCAGTTGGCACATGGTTCAATCCCCCGTCACCGGCTCGGTGGTCGCGCAGCGTTGACAAATACAGGACCGGTTGCGTGCCGCTTCGGGCACCTGCGCCAGCAAGTCGGCGCCAAAGTGCACGCGCGTGCACCAGCAAGGCCCCGCAGACGCCGCATCACCAGAAGCCATGGCACAGGCATTGGGCTGCCCACACAAAGGGCAGAGGCAAGGGTCAAAGGTGATCTGGGTCATGGCCTTGGGCCCTCAGTGCTTGGCCAGTCGACGGCGCTTCGCGTCACGCCACAGGCGTATGGCCAGCACCACCAGGGGCAGGGTGTGCAAGAAGAAGTCAAAAATGTCGATGGGCCGGCTCAAACTGCCCTCGAACAGCATGCGCCACTTTTCCACCAAATGCGGCTCGGGCACAAAAGGCGCGCCCGCCAAGTAGATGGCCAAGGCCACCAACAACCACTTGGGTATCCGGTCAATCCAGCGCATCGAGCCCCTCCTCAAAACGCCTATTTTCAGGCATGACCGATGGCGCCCCTTGGATCTGCACTTTTTGCACCAGCGTAGGAGCCCACCCTCAAAAAAAACGGCTCCCGCAGGAGCCGTTTTTCAAGTGCCAGAACTGCCCAACATCAGGCCGCCTTGACCTTCAAACGCCAAGCGTGCAGCAGCGGCTCGGTGTAGCCGCTGGGTTGTGCCTTGCCTTTGAAGACCAGGTCGCAAGCGGCTTTGTAGGCAGCCGACTTGGCGAAGTTACCGGCCATGGGCTGGTAAGCCGCGTCGCCCGCATTTTGCGCATCGACCACAGCGGCCATGCGCTCCATGGTTTGCTTGACTTGCTTTTCGGTCACCACGCCGTGCTGCATCCAGTTGGCCATGTGCTGGCTGCTGATGCGCAAGGTGGCGCGGTCTTCCATCAGGCCCACGCCGTTGATGTCGGGCACCTTGGAGCAGCCCACGCC
>JACDQO010000188.1 GCA_015657605.1 Limnohabitans sp.
GCAAGGCGTAAAAAGTGCTGTCGTCGGCGACGCGGATGTGGCTGGCGCTGGCCAGCTCCAGACCGCCGCCCACCACCGCGCCATGCAGCGCACAGACCACGGGCACGCTGCCTTGTTCCACCGCGTTCAGGGCCACGTGCCAGCCGCGTGAGTGGTGAATGCCTTCGCCGGCATCGCGCTCTTTGAGTTCCGACAAGTCGAGCCCGGCGCAAAAGTGATCGCCTTCGCCGTGGATGACCGCAGCCGGGCTTGCGCGGGCAAGTTTTGAAAGACGTCGCGCAGCGCTTCGATGAGGCCATCGTTCAGCGCGTTGCGTTTGGCCGGGCGGCACAAACGCACCACGGCCACAGCGCCTTGCATGTCCAGAGCCACCCCGTTGGTGGCAGCGCGGTCAAGGATGAGATCGGGCGAGGGGGTCATTCATGGCTCCTGGAAAGGGTTTGGCGCAACGGCCAATAAAGTTATTTTTGATAACCTTATTGTCCCCCAGATGGATGATGCGTTGATCTAAGTGATTACCCTTGGTTTCGGACCCCATGGGGTGAGCCAGATGGCAGCAGCGGTCAGCACGCCATAGGCCACCATGGCCACGGCCACCAGCATGTAAAAGCTGTCTGCAGTGCCTTGGTTTTGGGCCAGCACATAGCCAACGCCAGCCACCAACACCAGCCTGGCCGTGCCTGCCAAAACCGGTCCGATCACTTGTCCAGCGCCTTGAGATGCAAAGTACAGGGTCAAGCCCAGGCCAAAAAAGGCAAAGGCGGGGCCGGCTGTCACCAGGTATTGCCGCGCAAAACCCAGCACAACCTCGTCTTGGGTGAACATCCGGGCCCACAGGTCCGGGGCCAGCGTGACCACGGCACCAATCAACCCCAAATTGAAAGCCGATACGCCGCCTGCCGTCCAGGCCACCTGCCTTGCGCGGTCCACCTGGCCAGCGCCCATGGCCATGCCCACCATGGGCACTGCCGCCACGCCGATGCCAAAGGCGATCGGGATCAACAAAAACTCCAAGCGCTGCCCAATGCCGTAACCGGCCAGGGCTTCGGTGCCTTGTTGCGCCAGCAGACCCGTGAAGATCAAAATGGCCAACACCGACTGCACCGGCGACAGACAAGCGATCGCGCCCACTTTGAGGATGTCGGCAAACATGGTTTTTGCAGCGCAAAGCGCTGCACTTTCAGCCCCAAGCGCCCACGCCCTTGTATCAAGTAAACCAAAAAGTAGGCCACCCCGGCTGCAGTGGCCACCACGTGCCCCCAAGCCACGCCCACCATGCCCATGGCGGGCACAGGGCCAGCGCCCAAACCCCACACGCCGCCCAGCACGATTTGCAAAACGGCGGTCACCATCAGCACCACCGAGGGGGTTTTCATGTTGCCCGTGCCCCGTAAAACCGAGGCCAAGGTGTTGAGCAACCACACCAACACAGCCCCCGAAAACAAGACCTGGCCATATTG
Organism: Limnohabitans sp.; assembly: GCA_015657605.1. Classification (GTDB taxonomy): domain Bacteria; phylum Pseudomonadota; class Gammaproteobacteria; order Burkholderiales; family Burkholderiaceae_C; genus Limnohabitans_A. The sequence goes on from JACDQO010000188.1 coordinate 1,461, forward strand.
CACAGCTTCTTGGAGGACCGCGTCTTGTCCCCCCAGCAGGGCATAAAAGCACGGACCGCCCCACACCATGACCAGGCTGTACAACAGGCCTGCACCCAGCCCAATCACCAAGGCATGCTGCACCAAGGTTTGGGCGCGAACCAGGTCGCCTGCACCCAAGGCCCGGCTGATGGCCGCCGACACGCCGCCACCCATGGCCCCGGCCGACATCATCTGTGTGAGCATGGCAAACGGAAAGACCAAGGCCATGGCCGCCAGCGGCGCCGTGCCCATTTGGCCCACGTAGTAAATCTCGGCCACGCCCACCAGCACCGACATGGCCATGGCCAGCACATTGGGTGTGGCCAAGCGCAGCAAGGTGGGCAAGATGGGGGCGGTCAACAGCCGCTGCAATTCGGGGTGTGCCCCGCTCACAGTTCAGGCTCCTGCGCAGCCGCAACGGGTGCTTGCAGCAGCTGGTCCATGGGCCATTGCAGCAACTCGGCCAAACGGCACACCACCCAGCGCGCCTCCAAGGGGGTGACCACGGCTGGAGACGTCAACAAGCCGGTTTCGCATCGCAGCAGCACCAAGTCTTCGGTGATGCCCAGTGTGAACTGCAAGGTTGCGGCTTTGTCGGTCAAGAGGTTGGCCAAGTCCTCGCACAACTCGTAGCGCTCAGCCAGGTCGCGTTGACCCAAGGTGGGTTTGATCTTGCCGGGTGGCACATACAAAGCCATGAATGAGGGCGGGATGTCGATCTGGAATTCGTCGGTCATGCGGGGGTCAGGTGAAAAAAAGGCGCATCAAGCCCAAAGCGGTGCACACACCCAAAACAGAGGCCACACCCATTTGGCGCTTGATCAAAAGCCAAGTGGCCAAGACCGTGAGCGCCACTGCCGCCAGATCGGGCAGCATGTGCCAGCCGCCGGGCAGCCAGGTTTGCCGGGCAAACACGCCAGCCAAGTGCACGATCACACCGATCACAGCAGCCATGATGCCTTGCAGCGGCCCTGCCAACGAGGGCATTTGGCGGGTGGATTCGACCAGTGGGCCGCCTGCCAAGATGAAGACAAAGGAAGGCAAAAAAGTGAACCATGTCACCACGCAGGCCGCCACCACACCGCCTAAGACCGGGTGACCCAGCACGGCCTGGCTGTGGCCGCCCAAAAAGCCCACAAACGCCACCACCATGATCAAAGGCCCGGGTGTGCTCTCGCCCAAGGCCAGGCCATCCATCATTTGCGCCGCTGTCAGCCAGCCATACTGGTCCACAGCCGCTTGCGTCACGTAGGGCAACACCGCGTACGCCCCGCCAAAAGTGAGCAAAGCCGCTTTTGTAAAAAATCCGCCCATTTGCGTCAGGGTGTGACCCAGTCCCAACAGCAGGGCCAGCAGGCCCAGGCTCAGGGCCCACAAACCAAGCCCCCAACCCAATGCCCGCAGCAAACGCTGGGGGCTGTAGCGGGTGTGTGCAGGTGGCGGCGTGTCGTCGTTCAGCCAAGGAAGGCGGCTGTCGCGGTCTGGTTTGGGCGCGGCTGGAGGTGTTTCATGGGTCTGCACGCCCGACGGCGCTGGCGTTGGCATCAGGGGTGCGCCCGATCGCGCCGTGTAAAACCCCACCGCTGCGGCCCCCAAAATGATCCAGGGAAAGGGCAGGCCCCACAGCATGCCCAGCAAAGACAAAGTCGCCACGGCCCACAACCAGCGCTCTTTCAAGGTGCGCAGTCCCAAGCGGTAGGCTGCGTGCAAAACCAGTGCAGTCACCGCAGGCTTGAGGCCCCACAGCAAAGCTTGCCCCCAAGGGTGGCTGCCCCAAGCGGTGTAGGCCCAGCTCAGCAGCACCAACAACACCAAAGAGGGCAGCACAAACAAGGCACCTGCTGCGATGCCACCGCGCGTGCCGTGCATCAACCAACCGGTGTAGGTGGCCAGTTGCTGGGCCTCAGGACCGGGCAGCAACATGCAGTAGTTCAATGCGTGCAGGTAGCGTTTTTCCGAAATCCAGCGGCGGCGCACCACCAACTCTTCGTGCATCAGGGCGATTTGTGCGGCGGGCCCGCCGAAACTCACGCAGCCCAGCCAAAACCAAAACCTCAAAGCCTCTCGGAAGCTGACCGGCGCCGTGGCGTCGGTGGGGTCTGGGTGAGGCCCATCAGTGCTCATGCCAGATCAAACTGTTCACAAAATGCTTGGACAAAAGCGGGCGTCCCGCTCAGGGTCAGGCTGAGCGCCATGTGTTGGTCGGCTGGGGGCGCAGGCACCAGGCTCAGCTGGCCGGTGCTGGGCACAAAGCGGGGGGCGGCCACCTGCGGTGCTTGGCCTTGGGGCAGCAAGGTGACCTGCAGGTCAAGTCCCAGTTGGCGCCATTCTCCAGAGGGCCTGGGCCTTGGCTGTCAAAGGCGTGCGCCCAGACCAAAACCTGAACCACCTCTTGCAGCAAGGCCGGGTTGAAAGCAGGATCAGGTTGGGCCAGCGCATCCCAACAGACCACGCCGTCGGCGTCGTCGCTGCAGTCAAAGTCCAGCAATTGCAAATTCATGTCGGCCTACTCCTTGAGGAACCGATTGTCACCGCCCCAAGCCCTGTTTTGGGGCAGCTGTGCAGCTTTGATGCGACTTTGATGCCGCATAGATGCGGCTTTTTATCCACGCCTCCTGACAGCATTCGAGATTTATTGGATACAAGGCCGCCTGTTTTTCATGGTTTTTCCGCATTGAATCCGAGTTTCATGGTTTTATGTATACATTGTGGACTTCGCATCCGTTTCATTTGTTTTTTGGATCTGCATGCCCACCCCCGCCAACCCCACCTGCCGCCAGCGCTGCGCTGGCGCTGAAGAAGGCAGCTCACAAGCCGTGAAGGCTCAGCAGCGCCTGCGCGAGCTGATTTTGGCGGGCGCTTTGTCGGCGGGCACACGCATCACCGAGCTGGCGATGGTCGAACGCTTGGGCATGTCGCGCACGCCCATCCGGGCGGCTTTGATGCGTCTGGGGCAAGAAGGTTTGCTTTTGGCCCTGCCCCACGGGGGCTATGCGGTGCGCACTTTTTCGGAGCGTGAGGTTTCCGACGCCATCGAGCTGCGCGGCACGCTCGAAGGGCTGGCGGCGCGCTTGGCGGCCGAGCGCGGTGCAGACCCCGCTTTGCTCAGCGAAGCGAGCGACTGCTTGGACCAAATCGACCGCCTCTTGCGACAAGAGGGCTTGGACGATGAGGCTTTTTCGGGCTATGTGCGCCTGAACGCGCAATTTCACAAACTCTTGTCAGACATGGCTGGCAGCACCGTGTTGGCGCGCGAGATCGAACGGGCTTGCAGTTGGCCGTTTGCCTCGCCCTCTGGTTTTGTCGGCGTGCAGGCCCACAAGCCGGGTGTTCGCGACACTTTGGTGGTGGCCCAACACCAGCACCGTCAAGTGCTGCAAGCCATTGCCCAGCGCGAGGCAGGGCGCGCTGAAGCCTTGGTGCGGGAGCACTCGCGCATCGCTCGCCAGCACCTGAGCCTGGCTCTGCAGCATCCACAACACGCGGCCACGCCCGGTGTTCAACTCATTCGTCAAAAGGGGTAAAGCATGTTCATCAAAAACACCTGGTACGTGGCCTGCACCGAGGCCGAACTCGAGGCCAAGGGCGTCCAACCTCTGGGTCGCACCATTTGCAACGAAAAAATGGTCTTCTTCAAAGGCCCGGACGGCAAAGTGGCCGCAGTGGAAGATTTTTGCCCTCACCGCGGCGCACCTTTGTCGCTGGGCAAGGTGTGCGATGGCAAGTTGGTGTGCGGTTACCACGGCTTGGAGATGGGCTGCGAAGGCAAAACCGTGCACATGCCCGGTCAGCGCGTGCGCGGTTTTCCGGCCATCAAGGCTTATGCCGTGACCCAGCGCTATGGCTTTGTCTGGGTTTGGCCCGGCGACCCCTCCAAGGCCGATGAATCCAAGATGCCGGTGTTCGAGTTTTTTGACAACCCGGCATGGGCTTATGGCGGCGGGCTGTACCACGTCAAGGCCGATTACCGCCTGATGGTCGACAACCTGATGGACCTCACGCACGAAACCTATGTGCACGCCAACAGCATCGGCCAGCCCGAGATCGACGAGACGCCGTGCGAAACCAAGGTGGAGGGCGACCAGGTCATCTTGCAGCGCCACATGCAAGGCATTCAGGCCCCGCCGTTTTGGCAAATGGCCATGAGCGCCAACGGGCTGGACCCGCAGGCCAAGGTGGACCGCTGGCAAATTTGCCGCTTCACGCCACCGACCCACATCATGATCGACGTGGGCGTGGCATTGGCGGGCAAAGGCGGCTTTGACGCTGCGCCCGAACACAAGGCCTACAGCGTGGTGGTGGACTTCATCACGCCCGAGACCGAAACCTCGCATTGGTACCACTGGGGCATGGCACGCCAGTTCAAGCCGCACGACGCTGAGCTGACGGACAAAATCCGCGCAGGGCAGGGCGGCATCTTCAACGAAGACATGCAGATGCTGCAATTGCAACAAGCCAACATCAGCCAGTGGCCTGACCGCAAACTGCTCATGCTGAACATCGATTCAGGCGGTGTGCAGTCGCGCCGCATCATTGACCGCTTGCTGGCCGAAGAAAACAACGCAGGAGTGACCGCATGAGCGCCCCAGATTTGAGCCAGACCCCGATTGGCGCCGATGGCACGTTTGAAGTGCAGTTGCAAAAAAGC
>JACDQO010000189.1 GCA_015657605.1 Limnohabitans sp.
GCCATGACCATTCATGATCTGCCAAGTCCGGGCGACGTGGTGCAGGCGGATGCCCAGCGCACGCGCATTGGTCGCTGGAAGATGATCGCCATGATGTTGGTCTGCGCCTCGCCCGTTTTGGCTTCTTATTTCACCTATTACGTACTTCGTCCAGAGGGCCGCAGTGTGTATGGTGAACTGATTCAGCCGCAAAAGGACATGCCTAGCATCACGGTTAAAAATGAGCAGGCGCAAGATGTTGCTTTGCAGTCGCTCAAAGGCCAGTGGTTGTTGGTGACAGTGGCTTCTGGTTCGTGCGATGAGCGCTGCCAGCAAAATCTTTATTTCAAAGACAGTTGAGGGAAATTCTGGGTCGTGAGAAAGACCGATTGGACCGTGTCTGGTTGGTGACCGATGCTGAGCCCATTGCGCCTGAGTTACAAGCCGCACTCCAGGGGGCCCATGTGCTTCGGATGGACGCCGAGACGGTGGCGCGCTGGATCACCCCGGGAGCAGGGCAGCAGGTGCAAGACCATCTCTATGTGGTGGACCCTATGGGCAACTTCATGATGCGATTTCCGTCCAACATGGATGTACCGGGAGCCTCCAAAGCCAAAAGAGACTTGAATCGCTTGCTCAAGGCGTCATCGTCTTGGGATCAAGCGGGACGATGAACCATGACTGAAGTTGAGTTGTACAACCTCGAGCCCTTGCTGGAGCTGATGGCGGTGGGTTTGGCGGTGGCTGCTTTGCCACTGGCTTGGTGGCTTTGGCGTCAGCGCCATGCCGCTGCGTCCAGCCGATTGAAGGCGCTGACGCTGATCACCTTGTTTCTCACGTTTGACCTGGTGTTGTTCGGTGCCTTCACCCGCTTGACCGACTCGGGACTGGGTTGTCCCGATTGGCCAGGTTGTTATGGCAGCGCAACACCCATTGGCGCCAAAGTTGAAATCACAGCGGCTCAAACCGCCATGCCCACAGGCCCGGTCACGCACAGCAAAGCCTGGATCGAGATGGTCCACCGATATCTGGCCACAGGGGTGGGGGTTTTGATCCTCACCTTGGCGAGCGCAACTTGGTGGTTGCGTCGCCAAAGCCAAGAAGTCAGCCCTTGGTTGCCGACTTTGACCTTGCTGTGGGTCTGCATGCAAGGGGCTTTTGGTGCCCTGACCGTCACCATGAAGCTGTTCCCTGCCATCGTCACCTTGCACCTGATGGGCGGCATGGGTTTGTTGGCTTTGCTCATGGCCCAAGCCGTGCGCTACGACGGTGCTGGCCTGCGGCCATTGCCAGCTTTTTTGCGTCGGGGCTTGTGGATCGGATTTCTACTGCTCTGGGCCCAAATTGCTTTGGGCGGCTGGGTCAGCACCAACTATGCCGTTTTGGCGTGTCCAGACTTTCCAACCTGCAACGGTCAGTGGGTGCCTGAAATGAATTGGCAGGGCTTTAGCCTCTGGCGCGAATTGGGTTACACCCCCCAAGGAGAGTTGCTGCCCTTCTTGGCTTTGTCCACCATCCACTTTGTTCACCGCTCGGCCGCTTGGCTGGTCTTGGGTGTCATGGTGTGGGTGGGCTGGCAGTTGCGACAACAAGAGGGCTTGTCGATGGCGGGACGGTGGTTGCTGGGTCTGTCGGCTTTGCAGTTGATCACAGGCTTGAGCAATGTGGTTTTGGGCTGGCCCTTGTTGGCTGCCGTTTTGCACACCGGTGGTGCCGCAGCCATGGTCGTGACCTTGACCTGGGCGCTCAGTGTCAGTCGGACCGATAATCCTCAGCGTATGACGTTTTCCCCAAGGCCTGCACCATGACCGCCGCGATAGCCCCTATTCCTATGACTGCATGGCAGCAGTATTACGCGTTGACCAAGCCGCGCGTGGTTCAACTGATTGTTTTTGCGCGCTGATTGGCATGGTGCTGGCCGTGCCCGGTGTGCCCAGTTGGGCCGAATTGAAGCTGGGTCTTTGGGCTTGTGTGGGCATCTGGTTGGTGGCGGGCGCGGCTGCGGCTTTCAACTGCTTGGTTGAGAAAACCATCGACGCCAAGATGAAACGCACCGCCTGGCGACCGACCGCCAAAGGTGAGCTGAGCGACCGTCAGGCGCTGTTGTTTTCGGGTGTTCTGTGCGCCGTGGGTTCGGCCGTGCTGTATGTGCTGGTCAACCCGCTCACCATGTGGCTCACTTTTGCCACCTTTGTGGGCTACGCCGTCATTTACACCGTCATCCTGAAACCTTTGACGCCGCAGAACATTGTGATCGGCGGCGCCAGCGGGCCA
>JACDQO010000190.1 GCA_015657605.1 Limnohabitans sp.
AAAACGGGGTGGAACGGCCCACTGCCATGAGCCCTCGGCGAGTGGCCATCGTGGGTGCTGCTGGCACCGGAAAATCTTGGCTGGCCCAAGCCTTGAACAGCGCCTTGCTGGCCCACGGTCATTCAGCTCTGTTATCGGATAGGCCTGGCAAGTCACAGCCGACCCTTGGCTTGTCGCATGCACCGGTCGATTGGTGGATCACCGAGGCTTCAATGCCCTCAAACGTGTCAAGCCCAGGCTTGACCACTTTGCTGATGGGCTTGGATTTGCCGGGCCTTGGTCCAGAGCAGCAACACGAAGACCATCTGTTGCGGCAAGCATTGAGTTTGAGCCAAACCTCTTTCAAGATCGTCTACGGAGTGGGGGTTCACCGCCTGAACAACGCCTTGCTCGCCATCGGTTTAAACAAGGTCAACACCGCTGCATGGCAGGAGCGGGAGCGCTCCCAGTTCAACATCAACCGTGGACGCGACGCTTGGCAATGCAACGACTGCAGTGATCCAGCTTGTGAACACAAGCTGTTCACCCGATTGTTGGCTCAACGCGCAGTTTGAGAGGCGACTTCAGTGGACTGCGCCAGGCGGCAAATCGGCTGGCAAACCGGTGAAGAGGCCTGCCGCATCCACCGGATCAAAGCGGTATTGCGCACCACAAAAGTCACAACCCACTTCCACCTGGCCTTGCTCGGCAATGATGCCTTCCACCTCTTCGGTGCCCAGGCTGCGGATCATGTGGCCCACGCGTTCGCGGTTGCAGCGGCAGGCAAAGCGCGGACCGGTCTCGCCCATCAAGGGCTCAAAACGCGCCAGCGGTTCCTCCCAATACAGGCGGTGCAAGATGGTTTCGGCGTCCAGCCCCAGCAGCTCTTCGCGCTTGAGGCTTTTGGTCAGGATCGAAATGCGGCTGAAATCTTCACTCTGACCCAGCACCGACTCGCGCAGGAGTGAATCGGTTTTGCCGGCCAGATTGCCCTCGCCTTCAATGGGCAGGCGCTGAATCAGCAAACCAGCCGCCACCTTGTCATCGGCCGCCAGCACCAACACGGTATCGAGCTGCTCGGACTGCAGCATGTAGTGCTCCAGCACCTCGCTGATGTTTTCCAACTTTTCGCCCCGGTCGCCAAACAGCGGCACCACGCCTTGGTAAGGCTGTTGGCCGGGCAAGCGGTCTTGGGGGTCCAAGGTGATGGCGCAGCGCCCTTCGTTGTTCACATTCACCATTTGGCTCAGGGTGGCGTCCACAGCCACCTCGCCCACCTGGGTGCAGGTGGCGCGCAGGCTCAAATCCGGTTGCACCTCGACCACGCCCAGCTTGACCGGACCGTCACCAAAGATCTGCAGCACCAAGGCGCCGTTGAACTTGATGTTGCCCTGCATCAGCACGCCTGCAGCGGCCATCTCGCCCAGCAACTGGCGCACAGGCGCGGGGTAAGCGCCGGTCTCGGAGTTGGCGGCGCGCCGCGCCAGGATGTCTTGCCAAGCATCGGTCAGGCGCACCAGCATGCCGCGCACGGGCAGGCCTTCGAAAATGAATTTATGGAGTTCGGACAAAGTGCAATCAACAGCCCCGTGGGGCCGATCCTCAAAAGTTAAAAAGCATGGACTGCAGCTAAAAAATCAGCTGATTTTTTTCAGGCCCGCCTTGAAGCGGCGGGCGTTCTCGACGTAATGCTTGGCGCTTTGGCGCAGGCCTTCGATCTGCTCAGGGCTGAGTTCACGCACCACCTTGGCAGGCGTGCCCATGATCATCGAGCCATCGGGAAATTCCTTGCCCTCTGTCACCAGCGAACCGGCACCCACCAGGCAGTTTTTGCCGATCTTCGCGCCGTTGAGCACCACCGCGCCAATGCCGATCAGCGACTCGTCGCCAATCGTGCAGCCGTGCAGCATGACCATGTGGCCCACAGTCACGTGTTTGCCGACCTTGATCGGTTTGCCATGGTCGGCATGCATCACACTGCCGTCCTGGATGTTGCTGCCTTCGCCAATTTCGATGGTCTCGGTGTCGCCACGCACCGTCACGCCAAACCAGACGCTGGCGTCCGCCGCGATCTTGACCGCGCCCATGACCTGCGCGTTGTCGGCCACCCAAGCACTGTCGGCCACTTCGGGGGTGTGGGTGTCGAGTTGGTAAATGGCCATGGTGGTCTCCTGTCGGTTGGGTCTTCTTGAAAACCTACAATTGTAGGGATGCCCACAAGCTGGCGTGAGCCCTGTCACCGATCACCATGAACACCCTGCGCACTGCCGCCCTGGTCCCTTGGGCGCAAACCAACCCCAATCTGAAGGCCCAAGCCACTTTGGCGCTGGACCTGAGCCTGCCCGTGGGTGCCAGTGACACCATTCAAGCCCCCAGTTCGGGCCCAGGACGATCAGACCGACCCGCATTGGTGCCGCACACCCAGCTCAAAGCCAAATCCATGGCCACGCCCGAGGGCCGGGCCATGCTGGTGCACTCGATTGCGCACATCGAGCTCAACGCCATCGACTTGGCGCTGGATGTGGTCTGGCGCTTTGCCGGCATGCCCGAGGCTTTTTACACCGACTGGGTGCGCATCGCCCAGGAAGAGGCCAAACACTTCAGCCTGCTGCGCCAGCACTTGCTGGACTTGGGTTTTGATTACGGCGACTTTCCGGCCCACAACACTTTGTGGGACATGGCCGAGCGCACCCAGGGCGACATCCTCGCGCGCATCGGCATCGTGCCGCGCACCATGGAGGCACGGGGCCTGGACGCCTCACCGGGCGTCAAAAACAAACTGGTCAGCGTGGGCGACCACCGGGCGGGCGAGATTCTGGACATCATCCTGGAAGACGAAATTGGCCATGTGGCGGCAGGTAACCGCTGGTACCGCCACCTGTGCAAAGAGCGCGGTCTCGATCCGGTGCGCACCTACGCTGAGTTGATCGCGCAATTCGACGCCCCCCAAACTGCGCCCGCCCTTCAACATGACGGCGCGTCGTTTGGCCGGGTTTGAAGAGGCCGAATTGGCGGCCTTGAGCTGAACCCAAAACCCTCTAAGGCCTTTGGGTTGGCATGACAATGGTTGCCACTTGCAGCCTCCAAACAGACTTTTCCCCACTCAAGCTCACCCTCCAGTTCAACCCTTAAGAAAGCTGACCATGAACGTTTACGACCAACTGAAATCTCTGAACATCGAATTACCCCCAGTGGCTGTGCCCGCAGCGGCTTATGTACCCTTCGTGCAAACAGGCAACTTGGTTTTCCTGTCTGGTCATATCGCCAAAAAAAGCGGCCAAGTCTGGGCGGGCCAATTGGG
>JACDQO010000191.1 GCA_015657605.1 Limnohabitans sp.
CGCATGCAGGCATGGCTGGGGCTTCGGGCGGCGAAAACGCGACAGGAACGGCCCTCAAATCGTCAGGCCCGTCGGCCACCTATGCCGGCCGCTTGGTGGGCCGCATCAAACCCAACATCACCTACCCGGGCGACATGGTGGGCAACCCCAGAGCCGAGGTGGAAGTGCGGGTGGCACCCGACGGCGCGATCCAAAGCCGCCGCATTCTTCAATCCAGTGGCAACAAGGCCTGGGACGAAGCGGTGTTGCGGGCCATCGACAAAACCGAGATCCTGCCCAAAGACACCGATGGCCGGGTACCACCTGTGATCGTGCTGGGCTTCAGGCCGCTCGACTGATTGGCTCTGGCGAAATCACCGTCGGCTAAGACAACCAATTGACCCTACCGCTCTCGAAGGCTCTCATGTTTAGCCTTTGAATCGGGCTGATCAAGGGGGGTGGATTTACTGCTGTGCTTTCTTGTCTTGGAGCGCTTTGATGGCCTTCTCGCCCTCACGTTTGAAGAAGGCGTCTTGGCGTTCTTGGTGTTCTTTGGCTGCTTGTGTGATGCGGTCTTGCCAGCTTCGGGGTACTGTGATGGTGTACGTAATCGCAGCTCGCTCTTCATTGCTAAGCGGCAGACTGACCCCCCCTATTCGCCAGCACATAGTTGCCATGGTGAGGGCCGCCCCGGCAGCCAATATCCAATAACGTGAGCAGTGCCATGCCTGGAAACACTTCTTTGTCATACCCCGTGAAGGGAACGTATCCACTGAAGTTCTGAATCGACAACCCCTTGCCCGATTCCGGATCGATGAAGGGGGATCCAGCGGCGGAAAATCCATCCGTAGGACGCGCTGGCACTCTTAGATTGCGTCGAGAAACGGGGTAGTTGGGATGATCGATCGCCTCAACCCGTGGGAAATTGGCTAAGAACCAGACCGATGAATTGAAGTGATCGGTGTACCGCTCCGCCCGTGTAGGGTCCCACGGCAGGGGGTTGCGGCGGTAGTCAAAGTACAAATCTATCTTGCACTCCATCACCTGCCTGCACGCCTTGGGGTCGCCGCCCCAGCCGCACTCTTGGTAGCTGGGCATCATGCGCCAAGCCACGGCGTCTGCGCCTTTGAGGTCCGGTGTGATCCACTGATCGGGCATCTGAAACCGCTGGGCAAACTCGGCTGTGTAGGCGTACACATTCGGGTCCATGTAATCGGACCCGATTGGCTGAGCCTGGGGTTTTGCCGGTCGGCGTAACTGCGTCCCAGGTCTTGCGTTTGCGCGCTAACGGTCTGAGTGAGTACCGCGCTCAAAAGCAGGCCTGTCAACGCAGCTGCAATTCGGCCGCTGGGCTGGAATGTGGGTTTTGGCATATGGATTGAGGTTGACGTTGAGTGACAGATCGGGGCCAGCTCGCTCCTTTAGGCTGTCATGAGGCGATAGGAGTCTGCCATATTTGAGAACTTATATATCTATTAAAGTCGTCAAAACCATCAACCCCGAACCGCCGCTGCATTGGCGTTGCGCCTCTGCAAAGCCCTTACACCGTGTCGTTCCCCGACCCCAGAGGGCTTTAAAAGGGGAGTTTCATAATGGGTTTATTGCAATCCCCATGCAAGATTCAACTTTGCCTTTATGGTGTCGATTCATCAGGGACAGACTTCAATCCACGCATGGACCCTGCGCATTCAACTTGCTAACCCACAACCCATGACGCTGAAAATTTTTGCCATTTGCTTGTTGAGCGCTGTTGGATGTCTGCCCATGACCAGCGCTTGGGCGCAAAAAAAGCCTGCCGGCACATGCTTTGTGGCCCATTTCAAATCGCTTGCCCTGCGCACCCATGCACCCGAGGTGCGGGCATCGATGGCCAAAGCTTGGCTCGAGCGCAACGCCGACAGCTGCACCGACGTGCAATTGGCCACCCTCCTGGCCAACAGCCCCAACTGGTTGGGCACCGCCTTGACGCTGGAGATCTCCTCCATCCTCGAAGGTGCCATTGAGGCCAAAATCGCCGGCAACCCCGAGTTGATGGGCAAACTTTATGAGTCTTTGGGCAAAGAGGGCCAAGCGTCCTCGGTGACTTACACCAACCCCGCGCCCCGGGCGCCTGTGGTCAGGCCCATGGTTAACACGGGGGTGTTGGCAGGCAGCCCCAACTTTGGCTCCATCACGGGCAACACCACCGTCAACCAGAACAACAATCAGAATGCGTCGCCAAATGCCACTTCAGGGCAAAACAACAACGGCGAACAAAACCAGCAAAACGGCAACCGCTGAGGGCCAAGCTGTCGGTTCAGCCTCAGTCGTAAACAATCCGCGCCTGGCCTTGGTCGGCTTGCGCCATCCAGCTGGCCAAGGCTGCATCGGTCGGGAAAAATTGGGCAGCGTCGCCCAGCGCCAGCTCGCGCGAGCACCCAGCGCCTCATGACGCCGCTCCAGCACCAAACGAACGGGCAAACCGCGCACCAGGTCGCCCTGCTCGGTTTGTTCGCGTTGCGCCGGAAATTCTCTGACCAAGCGGGCGATGTCCGGCGCACGGCCGTTCACCGCCACACGCAGGTATTTGCCATAGCGGCAGCGGGCAGCGCCCAAGTCCATGATCTGCTCGATCTTGAGGCGAAAACCACCCGAAAAACGGTCGGCCTGCATCTTGGCCGTGACGATGATGAGCTCGTCGTCTTTGAGCAAATGCTTGGCCGAGTGGATCAAAGCTTCGTCGGCCGTGGCCTCCATCACGCCCGATTTGTCGTCCAGCTTGAAGATCGCCACCTTGCCGCGCTGGCCATTGATGACGCGCAGGTCGCTCACGATGCCTGCCAGCACCATGGATTCGCGGCTGTCGATCAGGTCGTCAATTTTGCGGCGCGCAAACTGCCGCACCTCCCGCTCCACCGCGTCAAACAAATGGCCTGACAAGAAGAAGCCCACTGCCGTTTTCTCGAGCAACAAGCGCTCTTTGATGCCCCAGGGCATGACCTCGACCAGCTCCGGCTCTTGCGTGCTGGAGCCGTGCGAGTCGTCGCCCAGCATGTCGAAAAGGCCACCCTGGTTGACGTTGGCCGTGGTGGCGTTGGAAAACTCAAACGCCCGGTCGATGCTGGCCGACAAAGCCGCGCGTTCATGTGCAACGAGTCAAAGGCGCCGGCTTTGATGAGTGCGTCCACGGTGCGCTTGTTGATGCGGGTGCGGTCCACACGCACCGCAAAATCAAACAAACTGGTGAAAGGGCCACCTTCGTTGCGGGCCGCCACGATGGCGTCGATGGCTTGCTGGCCTGTGCCCTTGATGGCCCCGAGACCGTAACGGATGATTTTGTCAGTGACGGGCTCAAAGCGGTGAGTGCCCCGGTTCACGTCAGGCGGGTCAAAACGGATGCCGAACTTGAGCGCGTCTTCGTAGAGCACCTTGAGTTTGTCGGTGTCGTCCATTTCCACCGTCATGTTGGCGCAGAAGAACTCGGCGGTGTAATGCACCTTGAGCCAGCCCGTGTGGTACGCCAACAAAGAGTAAGCAGCGGCGTGCGACTTGTTGAAGCCGTAGCCTGCAAACCGCTCCATCAGGTCAAAAATTTCATCGGCCTTTTCCTGAGGGATGTTGTGTGTGGCCAGTGCCCCATCACGAAATTTTTCCCGGTGCTCGGCCATTTCTTCGGCTTTTTTCTTGCCCATGGCGCGGCG
>JACDQO010000192.1 GCA_015657605.1 Limnohabitans sp.
GTCGGGCACATCGCTCAAAAACTGCGTGTCGTTGAGCAGCGCCGCATGTCGGGTGGCCGAGGTCTCGTATTCCTGCAAAAACGCCCGCACCAGCTCGTGCAAAGTGGCGCGTTCGTTCAGGTCTTTGCGCTGGGCCGTGGCTTCGGTTTGCGCAATCACCGCCAACAGGCGTTGGGTGTGGCGGTCCAACAAGTCAAACAGAATCGCCTCTTTGCTCTCGTAATAGTGGTACAGCCGGGCTTTGGAAGTGCCACAAGCGGTGGCGATCTCGTTCATGCTGGCAGCAGGGTAGCTGCGCTGGGCAAAGCATTGCGCGGCGATGTCCAGGATCGCGTCGCGCTTGATGTCGTGGGTTGCGGATTTGGGTCGGGCCATGGTGATGTGGGGCTGGGCTCAGACGGGCCAAACCACGCCGTTGTCGTTCAAGATTGCATCCAGTGGCTCGTCGTGGTCTTCGGGCTCCAGATCGTCCAAAAAGCCGTGGGTGTAACCCAAGCCCACGGTGAAGGGTTTGGGCTGCAAGGTGGCCAAGGTGCGGTCGTAAAAGCCACCGCCGTAGCCCAAGCGGTAGCCACCGATACCGTAACCCACACAGGGCACAAACAGCAAGGTGGGCACGATGACTTCGGTGTCTTTGGGTTTGGGAATGCCGTAGGCGTCTTCTTCCATAGGACAACCGGGATACCAGGTGTGAAAAGTCAGGGTTTTGTGCTGTTTGTTGACGACGGGCAAACCAATTTGGCGGCGCTGAGGCTCACCATGCAGCTCGCCATCTTCTTTCCAGCGGTGCAGCGCGGGCAGCGGGTCAAACTCGCCCTTGATGGGCCAGTAAGCCCCAATGACGGTGTCGGGGCGGTCAAACAGCCAGATGCGCATCACGCGCTGCAAAGCTTCGGCCCGTGACAGGCGATCCGGCAGATGCAGTCTTTCTTCGATCAAGGCCTTGCGAAGGGCCTTTTTGGCTTCAGCTTTGTCCATAATCCACCCATGAAATTGACACTGATTTTGACACTGCTGGCCAGCCTGGTCACCACAGGCTTGTTCAGCCCGCCTGCGCTGGCTCAAAACAAGGGCGATGAGGTCGTGCTGGAGATGCAAAGGGCCTACGGCAAGAACGACGCCAAACGCTTGTCTGCCCTTTTGCCGCAAGTGCGTGGCCACGTGCTGGAGCCTTTGGCCGCTTATTGGGAGATGCGGGTCCGACTGGACACCGCATCAGACTCGGAAATACGCCACTTTTTGAACACCTACGCCGGCAGCTACTACGAAGACCGCCTGCGCAACGACTGGTTGCAACAGCTGGGCAAGCGCCGCAACTGGGCCACGTTCACCGCCGAATACCCGAGCTACCGCATGCGCGATGACCGCGAAGTGCGCTGCTACGCGCTGGCCACCGAAGCCATGAACACCAAAGCGGATGTGGCCGAAGAGGCCAAGCGCATTTGGTATTCGCTGCGCGAAGCCGACGACGGCTGCACCTATGTGGCCGAACACTTGCACTCTGGGCGGCAAATCAACGCACTGGACATTTGGCGCAAAGCCCGCATCGCCATGGACGCCAACCGGCCTCGCGCCGCCCAAGCGGCTGTGGACATTGAAGCGCCGCGCGTCAGCGAGCAAGTGAACAAAATCCACGCCGACCCCTCGGGCTACCTGAACAAGCGCATTTTGGCCATCACGCGCAACCAAAAAGAATTGGCCGTGTTGGCGCTGATTCGATTGGCGGCCAGTCAGCCCGACCAAGCGGCTCAATTGCTGGAACAGCAATGGGGGAGGCAATTGAGTGCCGAAGAGCGCAACTGGACTTGGGCCGTGATCGGCAAGCAAGCCGCACAAAAGCTGCAAGACAACGCCAGCGCCTACTTTGCCAAGGTTCAAAAAGACAGCGACCTGAACGACGATTTGTTGATTTGGAAAGTGCGCGCGGCCCTGCGCCAAGGCCAGTGGCAACAAGTGCTTTCAGCGACCCAAGCGATGAGCACAGCCACGCGCAACGACC
Source organism: Limnohabitans sp. (assembly GCA_015657605.1). Taxonomy (GTDB): domain Bacteria; phylum Pseudomonadota; class Gammaproteobacteria; order Burkholderiales; family Burkholderiaceae_C; genus Limnohabitans_A. The sequence goes on from JACDQO010000192.1 coordinate 2,000, forward strand.
CGGCCTGGACCTATTGGCGCGCCCGCGCCTTGTTGACCTTGGCGCCCACCGAAGCCCAGCGCCACGAGGCGCAAACCCTGCTGACCCAAATCGCCAGCGTTCGCGGTTTTTACGAACAATTGGCTTTGGAAGAGTTGGGCCAGACCATCACCACGCCCGAGCGCCCAGCGCCACTGACGCCGTCTGAAAAATCCTCTGCACTGGCGCACCCCGGTTTGCAGCGCGCCTTGTACGCCATCGCTCTGGGCTTGCGGGCCGAGGGCAACCGCGAATGGAACTACAGCACCAACCTGCACACCCCCGGCGGCATGAACGACCGCGACCTGCTGGCGGCGGCCGATTTGGCCTGTCAGCGCCAAGTGTGGGACCGCTGCATCAACACCAGCGAGCGCACCAAGGAGGTGTTTGACCATGAGCAACGCTTTCCGATGCCCCTGCGCGAGTTGGTGGTGCGCCGCGCTGGCGACATCCGATTGGACCCGGCCTATGTGTATGGGCTGATCCGGCAAGAAAGCCGCTTCATCATGGATGCCCGCTCGCATGTGGGCGCTTCGGGCTTGATGCAAGTCATGCCCGCCACGGCCAAATGGACTGCGCAAAAAATCGGCCTTGCGGGATTCACGCCCCAACAAATCAACGAGCGCGAAACCAATGTCACGATTGGCACCGCCTATTTGAAACTGGTGCTGGACGACTTTGAAGGCTCGATGCCCATGGCCACCGCCGCTTACAACGCAGGCCCCAGCCGGCCCCGCAACTGGCGCAAGGGCCCGGTACTCGAAGCGGCCATTTGGGCTGAAAACATCCCGTTTTCTGAAACGCGCGATTACGTGAAAAAAGTGCTGGCCAACACCACCAACTACGCCGCCATCCTGACGCGCCAGCCGCAATCGCTCAAAGCACGTTTGGGGCAGATCGGGCCACGCAACAACATGGCGTCGGTGAACAACGACCTGCCATGAGGCACATCAGGCGACGGGGCCCAACAAGGCGTCCAAGTTGGCCTTGATCTTTTCTTCGATCTTGCCGCTGTAAGCGCCCAGCAAAAACCCCAGCTTGATCTGCAGGTCAAAGCGGGTGGCGCTGACCGAGAGTTCGCCACTCACACCACTGCGCTCAAAACGCATGCGGTCCAAGGCCTCGCCAGGCTCTGATGCGCAGGTCATGCCCCAATCTTGTTCGGCCTGCTCGCGCCAGCGTTCGGCCACCAAGCGCGCGCCATCCAGGCCCAGGGTGTGTTCACGTTCGATTTTCAATTCGGGCATGTCGCCACCTCCACCAAGCAGTCGTAAAACACGGGCGCACGGCCCAAATCGGTCAGGTGCTGGCTGGTGAGTTCATTCACATTGGTGCCGTTCAGGCCCAGCTTGCGCCACCAAATGCCCAGACCGTTGACCACGCCGGGTCGCGCACGCTGGTTCACCCGCGCCTTGCAGTGGTAAGTGCCCCGGTCGTTGAACACGCGCACCACCGCGCCGTCGGAGATGCCACGGGCCTGCGCGTCTTGTGGGTGCATCTCCAGCACCGGTTCGGCTTCGATATCACGCAGGCTTTGTACATTGACAAAGGTCGAATTGAGGAAGTTGCGCGCAGGCGGCGAGATCATGGCCAACGGGTAGCGCACATCACTGCCAGCCACTTCGTAATTGGGCAAGTGGTCAGGCAGGCCATCCAGGCCCTGATCGGCCAGGCGCTGGCTGAAGAACTCGCACTTGCCCGAAGGCGATGGAAAGCCGCCTTGCGCAAACGGCGCATCGGGCACAGGCAAGGACGCAAAGCCATGCTCAAGCAACTGCTCAAAGTCTTTCTCGTCGCCAATGGCGCTGCGGCACAGGCTTTCGTCGCTTTCGGCGAAACACGCATCGTCAAAACCCATGCGGGCAGCTAAGGCCCTGAAGATGTCGGTGTTGGTGCGCGCACCTCCCACGGGGGCAATGGCTGGGCGGTTGAGCAGCACGTCGGTGTGGCCGTAGCTGGTGTGGATGTCCCAGTGCTCCAGCTGCGTGGTGGCGGGCAAGATGAAGTCGGCGTAGTCGGCCGTGTCGGTCTGGAAATGCTCGAGCACCACGGTGAACAGGTCTTCGCGGCCAAAGCCCTGCACCACCTTGCCCGACTCGGGGGCCACGGCCACCGGGTTGCTGTTGTAAACAATCAGCGCCTCGATCTGCGGGCCAAATGTGGGCGAAGCTGGGCGCAGCAAATCGTCGCCAATGGTGCTCATGTTGATCGTGCGCGGACGCCGCTCGCCCAGCAAGTCGGGCCGCTGCAAAGCCGCCCGCCGCACCGGAAAATGCCCCGAGCTGCTGAGCAAGACCCCACCCGCCCGGTGCCGCCAAGCGCCCGTCAGCGCAGGCAAGCAAGCGATCGCCCGCACCGCATTGCCGCCCCCGCGCACGCGCTGCATGCCGTAGTTCAGGCGAATCGCGGCGGGCTGGGTGGTGCCCCAGTCGCGGGCCAATTGCCGAATTTGTTCAACCGGCACGCCGCAGACTTCTGCCGCACGCTCTGGCGACCATTGCAAAGCGCGGGCCTTCAGGGCGTCCCAGCCCAGGGTGTAGCGGTCAATGCAATCTTGGTCGAGCCAGCCATTCACGATCAGCTCGTGCATGAGGGCCAGCGCCAGCGCCGCGTCGGTGCCGGGGCGCAGGGCGATGTGTTCATGGCATTTTTCGGCCGTCTCGCTGCGCCGGGGGTCGATGCAGACCAGCTTGGCCCCGTTGCGCTTGGCCTCTTGCGCAATCCGCCAAAAGTGCAGGTTGCTGCCAATCGAGTTGCTGCCCCAAATGACGATGAGCTTGGATTCGGCATAAAACTCGACCTTCATGCCCACTTTGTTGCCCAAGGTCTGGGTCAGGGCTTCGGCCCCGGCCGAGGCGCAAATCGTGCGGTCCAAGAGCGATGCGCCCACCTGGTGGAAAAAGCGCGCTGCGATCGACTCGCTTTGCACCAGCCCCATGGTGCCGGCGTAGCTGTAGGGCAAGATGGCTTGCGGGTCGCGTGCGGCGATGGTTTTCAGCCGCGCGGCAATCGCGTCAAGTGCTTCGTCCCAGCCCACCGCCTCAAACTGGCCCGAGCCTTTAGGGCCAACGCGTTTCATCGGCGTCAACAGCCGATCCGGGTGGTAGGTGCGTTCGGTGTAACGGGACACCTTGGTGCACAACACACCATCGGTCTGCGCGTGCGCCGGGTTGCCCTGCACCTTGGTGGCACGGCCGTTTTCCACCGTGGTCAGCAAGGCGCAGGTGTCGGGGCAGTCGTGCGGGCAAGCGCCGCGCACGGTCTGGGGGCTGTCAAGGGCCACATGGGCAGCTGGCTGAGGCAACATGAGAGGTCTTCCAAAAAGCGCGAACCCGATTGTGGCCGATGCGCTGTGCGGGGTAAAAGACGGGCATGTCCCCGATGCGCTGCGGGTGGCGCAGCGGGAGTTGGCAAAATAGACAGACTATCGCTAGACTGAAGCCCATGAAACTCATCGACACCATCCTCACCGACGCGGCCAGCATCGCAGCCATCCGCAAAGACATCCACGCCCACCCCGAACTGTGCTTCCAAGAAGTGCGCACGGCCGACGTGGTCGCCCAGCAGCTGACCGACTGGGGCATCCCCATCCACCGCGGCATGGGCACCACCGGCGTGGTGGGCATCGTGCACGGTCGTGATGGCGGCGCTTGCGGGCGCGGCATCGGCCTGCGCGCCGACATCGACGCCCTGCCCATGCAGGAGTTCAACACCTTCGCACACGCCAGCAAACACCAGGGCAAGATGCACGCCTGCGGCCACGACGGCCACACGGCCATGCTGCTGGCGGCAGCCAAGCATTTTTCCAAGCACCGCGACTTTGACGGCACGGTGTATTTGATCTTCCAACCCGCCGAAGAAGGCGGCGGCGGTGCCCGCGAGATGATCAAAGACGGTTTGTTTGACAAATTCCCCATGCAGGCCGTGTTCGGCATGCACAACTGGCCCGGCGCGCCCGTGGGCACCTTTGCGGTCAGCCCCGGCCCGGTCATGGCGTCCAGCAACGAATTCAAGATCACCATCCGCGGCAAGGGCAGCCACGCCGCGTTGCCGCACAACGGCATCGACCCGGTGCCGATTGCCTGCCAAATGGTGCAGGGCTTTCAAACCATCATCACCCGCAACAAAAAGCCAGTGGATGCGGGCGTGATCTCGGTCACCATGATCCACGCGGGTGAAGCCACCAACGTGGTGCCCGACTCGTGCGAACTGCAGGGCACGGTGCGCACCTTCAGCATTGAGTGCTCGACCTGATCGAAGCCCGCATGAAACTGGTGGCAGAGTCGATCTGCGCCGCTTTTGGTGCGCAATGCGAATTCGAATTCGAGCGCAACTACCCACCCACCATCAACAGCGCTTTGGAGGCCGACTTCGCACGCCAGGTCATGAATGGCATCGTGGGCGCTGAGCACGTGATGTCTCAAGAGCCCACCATGGGCGCGGAAGACTTCTCTTACATGCTGCAGGCCAAGCCGGGCGCCTATGTGTTCATCAGCAACGGCGACGGCACCCACCGCGAGATGGGCCACGGCGGCGGCCCTGCACCCTGCACAACCCGAGCTACGACTTCAACGACGACCTGATCCCCTTGGGTGGTACCTATTGGTCGAACTGGCCACGCAGTGGCTGGCCAGCCCGACCCAATCCGCTTGACCGGGCTCCGAATGAACGACATCCAAAACGGCTTTTCCAAAAGCTACGCCCAAGCCCGTGAAAAATTCCTGAGCGCTGCCCAAAACGCGGGCCTGCAGGTGGACTCGAACCTTCACCCCCTGCCCGGTCGCGACGGCGAGACCTTGGCCATGGACGTGGTGCTGGATGGCGCAGCCGATGCCCAGCAGCTTTTGGTCATCAGCAGCGCTTGCCACGGTGTCGAGGGTTATTGCGGCTCCGGCGTGCAAATCCATGCCCTGCACAACAGCGCCTGGCGCGCAGCGGCCAAAGCCCAGGGCGTGGCCGTGCTTTACATCCATGCGCTCAACCCGCACGGTTTTTCGCATGTGCGCCGGGTGACCCACGAAAACGTGGACATCAATCGAAACTTCCAAGACTTCTCCAAGCCCCTGCCCGACAACGCGGCTTACCGCGAAATCCACCCCCTGTTGCTGCCCGAGGTCTGGCCACCCGATGCCGCCAATGCGGCGGCCACCGGCCAATACATCGCCGAGCGCGGCATGAAAGCCTTTCATGGACCGCCCGTTCTCCCAA
>JACDQO010000193.1 GCA_015657605.1 Limnohabitans sp.
CAAAAAGCGGCCAGACCCTGCAAGTCAGCAAAGACCAGTCGATTTTGAAAGTGCTGCAAGACGCGGGTCACGACGTGCCGTTTTCTTGTTCGGAAGGCATTTGCGGCACTTGCCTGACCCAAGTGGTGGCGGGCACGCCCGACCACTGGGACATGTACCTCACGCCCGAAGAGCAAGAAAAAGGTGACTGCATCATGGTGTGCTGCTCACGCAGCCAAACAGCGCGCCTGGTGCTGGACTTGTGAGGGCTTGACGGGCATGGCGTCTGAAAGCGCGGGTCGATGACGGCCTTGCTGGACATCCTGGGCATCACAGTCCCCATTTATCTGGTGATTGCGCTGGGCTATGTCTGCACACGGCGGGGTTTGTTTGCCAAGGCCGATCTTCAGGTGTTTGGGCGCTTCACGCTGCAGCTGGCTTTGCCTGCGCTGCTGTTCAACGCACTGTCGCAGCGCAGCGTGGCCGAGATCCTGAACCTGAACTATTTGCTCGCTTATGCGCTGGGGTCTTTGGTGATGGTGGGCCTGGGCCTGTGGTGGGCAAGGCGGGTGTTGGGCCAGAGCCTGAGTTACAGCAGCATGGTGGCCATGGGCATGTCTTGCCCGAACAGTGGCTTTGTGGGTTATCCCCATCATTTTGTTGTCGTTTGGCCCAGTGGCGGGGGTGGCGTTGGCCCTGAACATGGTGGTCGAAAACTTTTTGCTGTTGCCTTTGCTGTTGGCCATTGCCGACGCGCAGGGCCGCCCGGGCAGTGGAAAAGCGATGCTGCTGCAGACGGTCAAAACGTGCTGCGTAACCCCATGATTTGGGGCGTGGTGGCGGGTTTTGCGTTTTCGCTGTCGGGTCTGCAAATGCCCGCTCCTGTCGGGCGCACCATCGATTTGTTTGCGCAGTCCAGTGCAGTGTTGGCGCTGTTTGTGATTGGCGGCTCCTTGGTGGGCTTGCAGGCGCAGGGCTTGCAAGCGACCCTGCTGCCCATTGCGCTGGGCAAGCTGGTGTTGCACCCGCTGGCCATGTGGGCGGTGCTGGTGTGGCTGGTGCCCATTGAAGACCCGGCATTGCGGGCCGCTGCCTTGCTCACCGGGGCCATGCCCATGCTGGGCATCTTCACCATCTTGAACCAGCGCCACGGCCACAGTACCGTGAGCGCTGCGGCTTTGTTGGTGACCACGGTGCTGTCGTTCTTCACGCTCAGTGCGTTGTTGTGGCTGTTGAAGCTCCACCCTGTGTGATCGCGAATGGCCTCAAGGCGGGCTGAGCCATTGCACGGCCAATTCGGTCAGCAAGGCCAAGGCCGCTTGTTGCGTCAAGGTGCTAGGGCGTTGCGCGCTGATGGCCGTGGTCAGCTGGATGTGCAGGGCCGGTTGTTTCAAGGGGCGCACTGAAAACGCCGAGGGCCGCACCGAGCGCATGACCGCGTTGCGCGGCAAGATGGCATAACCCGCACCGTCGGCCACCAAGTCCAAGATGGCGCTCACGCCGTCGATCTCCAGTGCAATGAGGGGGCGACAACCGATGGCCACCATTTCTGATTCGACATGCATGCGGATGGCGTTGGGCCGGGTAGGGATCACCAGCGGCAAGGCCGCTACGTCCTTCAGGGCGATGGGCGGCGGTGGCGGGTCTTCCTGCAGCCCCGGTGGTCGTGCTTGCACCAGCAGCAATTCTTCTTGCACCAGCGGGGTGTGCTCAATGCCCGCCACCAGGCTGGGGTTGTAGAGCACAGCAATGTCCAGGCGGCCGTTTTGCAGGTTTTCCTGCATGGCGCTCGACAGGCCTTCGCTGATGGACAGTTGCGCTTCGGGCATGCGCTGCCTGAAAGCGCGGGTCAGTGGCACCGTCAGCACCCGCGCCACGCTGGGTGGCAGGCCCAAAGCCACGCGCCCCGTCAGGCCCGTGCGCACCCGGCCCAACTCTTCCCGCGCCCGCTCCACCTGGTGCAGGATGCCTCGGCCGTGTTCCAGCAGCAGCAGCCCGGCCTGGGTGGGGGTGGCACCGCGCCCGTTGCGCACCAGCAGGTTCTGCCGCAGCTCGACTTCGAGCAGGCGCACCTGTCGGCTGAGCGCGGGCTGGGCGATGTTCAGGGCCTGAGCCGCCCGGGTGAAGCTGCCCAATTCGGCCACGCGCACAAAGTATTCAAGCTGTTTGAGGTCCATGAGGATCTGGTGGAGGGGCTTTAGGTTGATCTTATTTTGTCATATCTAAGTACTGGTTATGCCCATTTGTTCTAGCTGGTAGATGTGCCAGGGGCTGGGCGTTGACGGGGTGAACCTGCACAATCTGCGCCAACCCTTTGTCCCATCAGGATTGCCCATGAGCCAAACCAAACCCTTGATCATCGACGTGCACGGCCACTACACCACCGCCCCCAAGGCGTTGGAAGAGTGGCGCAACAAGCAAATTGCGGGCATCAAAGACCCCAGCGTCAGCCCCAAAGTCTCCGAGCTGAAAATCAGCGACGACGAGTTGCGCGAGAGCATCGAGACCAACCAGCTGGCCAAGATGAAAGAGCGCGGCTCGGACATCACCATCTTCAGCCCCCGCGCCAGCTTCATGGCCCACCACATTGGCGACTTCAATGTCTCGTCCACCTGGGCCGCGATCTGCAACGAACTCTGCTACCGCGTGGCGCAACTCTTCCCCGACCACTTCGTGCCTGCGGCCATGCTGCCCCAGTCGCCCGGTGTGGACCCGGCCACTTGCATTCCTGAACTGGTCAAGTGCGTCGAGCAGTACGGCAACGTGGGCATCAACCTCAACCCCGACCCGTCAGGTGGCCACTGGACTTCGCCGCCCTTGAGCGACAAGGCCTGGTACCCCATCTACGAAAAGATGGTCGAGTACGACATCCCCGCCATGATCCATGTGAGCACCAGCTGCAACAGCTGCTTTCACACCACCGGCGCGCATTATTTGAACGCCGACACCACCGCCCTTCATGCAGTGCCTGACCAGTGATTTGTTCAAGGACTTCCCGACGCTGAAGTTCTTGATTCCGCACGGCGGCGGCGCGGTGCCTTACCACTGGGGCCGTTTCCGCGGTCTGGCCCAAGAGCTGAAGAAACCTTTGCTGTCAGAGCATCTGCTCAACAACATCTTTTTTGACACCTGCGTGTACCACCAGCCCGGCATCGA
>JACDQO010000194.1 GCA_015657605.1 Limnohabitans sp.
GGCATCCAGGCCGCAGCCGAGCTGCAGCGCGAGGGCATCCGTTGCAACCTGACACTGCTGTTTGCGTTTTGTCAGGCGGTGGCGTGTGGTCAGGCCAAAGTGCAACTCATCTCGCCCTTTGTGGGTCGCATTTACGACTGGTACAAAAAGTCCGCAGGCACTGCTTGGGACGAAGCGGCCAAGTCAGGTGCCAACGACCCCGGTGTGCAGTCGGTGCGGGCCATCTTCAACCACTACAAAAAGCACGGCATCGCCACCGAAGTCATGGGCGCATCGTTTCGCAACATCGGGCAGATCACCGCGCTGGCGGGGTGTGACTTGCTGACCATCAGCCCCGAGCTGCTGGCGCAGCTGGCCGCCAGCGATGCGCCTTTGGACCCGGCCTTGAACGGCGCAGCCGCCCAAAGCATGGACTTGCCTGCTGTGGCCTATGACGAAGCTGCCTTCCGCTTGGCGCTCAATGAAGACGCCATGGCCACCGAAAAACTGGCCGAGGGCATCCGTGCGTTTTGCGCCGATGCGGTCAAGCTCGAAGACATGATGAAGAAAGCCTGAGGCATGCGCTGTGACCAAACCCCGGCCTGGAAGGCCTTGACGGCCCACGTGGCCCAGGCCAAGGGTTTTGATTTGCGCACCGCTTTTGCGCAAGACCCCAGCCGGGCCGATACGCTGAGCCAGTCGGCGCCCCATGTGTTTGCCGACTTGTCCAAAAACCATGTAGATGCCGCGACCGAAGGTTTGTTGCAAGAGTTGGCCCGTCAGACCGGCTTGGCGGCGCACCGCGACGCGATGTTCCGGGGAGAACCCATCAACACCACCGAAGACCGCGCGGTGATGCACTGGTTGCTGCGCCAACCTGAAGGTTCTTTGGGCGGCGATTTGGCCGAACCGCTGGCGCAGGTGCACGCGACGCTCCAGCCCATGCTGGCCTATGCCGAAACCATCAGGGCTGACGCGCAGATCACCGACGTGGTGAATATTGGCATTGGGGGCTCGGACCTGGGGCCGCAGATGGCGGTGCTGGCGCTGCAAGACTTCGTGATCCCGGGCAAGCGCTTTCATTTTGTGTCGAATGTGGACGGGCACGAGCTGGCAGCGGTGCTCATGGGCATCAAGCCCCAGAACACTTTGTTTTTGATCGCATCGAAAACCTTCACCACCTTGGACACGATGGTCAACGCGCGCTCGGCGCTGGCTTGGTTCCAGGCGCAGGGTGGCCAGGATGTGGCCCGCCACTTTGCAGCGCTCACCAGCAATGTGGCGGCGGCGGCCGAGTTCGGCATCACCACCACCTTTGGTTTTTGGGATTGGGTGGGTGGCCGCTATTCGGTGTGGTCAGCGATTGGCCTGCCGGTGGCGATTGCCATTGGGGCGCAAGGCTTCAGGGATTTTCTGACCGGCGCGCACGCCATGGACCAGCATTTTCAGACTGCACCCTTGGAAGAAAACCTGCCCGTGCGCTTGGGCTTGCTCGATGTTTGGTACCGCAACTTCTTGAACTACACCAGCCGATCGATCGCGCCTTACCACAGCGCTTTGCGCCGCTGGCCTGCTTTTTTGCAGCAGCTCGAGATGGAGAGCAACGGCAAGCAGGTGGACCGCAATGGCCATGCGCTGGCCTATGGCACTTCGCCCGTGCTGTGGGGCGAGCCGGGCACCAA
>JACDQO010000195.1 GCA_015657605.1 Limnohabitans sp.
CCAAAGAGGCCCACTGCTCACCGTGCTGGCGCTCCACATCTTCGACCACTTGGCGCGTGAGGGCCGTGACAACCGGCACCACCAAAATGAACTGGGCCAGCACCATGGCCTTGAAGCTGAACATCCAACCCAGAAAACCCAAGGGCCCGGTGCGCGAGAGCAGCAAATACACCACCAGCCCCACCACCACCGAGGGCAGGGCCAACAAAGTATTCAGGCCCACCAGCACCGCGCCCCGGCCACGAAACCGCGACACCGCCAGCCATGCCCCCAGCACCACCCCCACACCATAGGCCAGCAAACAGGCCGTGGCGCTCACGGCCAAAGACCGGCTCACCACCACCCACAGGGCAGGATCGAAAGAGGTGACGAGGTTCAGCGCCGTCAAGACGCTGTCGGAAAAGGTGTTCATACAGCGGTGTGGATGCTACGGCACAAGCCCCAAGTCAGGCATGAGGGGTGTCCACTATGAACCGGTTGCATAGGTCAGCGCCATGAAAAAAGCCCGGCGAACCGGGCTCTTCATGGGGCCAAAGAATTTACTTCTTATTGGCCTTCATCTCGGCTTCCAAGGCCTTGGCGGGGTCCTCGGCCGGAGCATCTGCAGCTGGCTTCATGTCATCCATGTTCACTGCATCGTCCTTGTCCTTGTCATCGTCCTCACCTGCTTGGTTGAGCATTTGCTCGAACGCAGCGTCGGCATCGATCTTGACGCCTTCCTTGATGCCGCCCGTGACCAAGTTGGGGAAAGCGATGATGGCCGCCACCATGATCAACTGCAAAACAATGAACGCGATCGAGCCTTTGTAGATTTCAGAGGTCTTGACCGAGGGGATGTTCTCACCCGTGATGCGGTCCTTGTAATCGTTTTTGGGCGCCACACTGCGCAAATAGAACAGGGCAAAGCCAAAGGGCGGCGTCAAGAACGATGTCTGCAGGTTCATCGCCACGATCACACCAAACCAGATCATGGCTTGGTCGGCTGTCATGCCCGGCACCAAGCCGGGCAAGATTTTCTCGGCCACAGGGGCCAGGATCGGAATCACGATGAAGGCGATTTCAAAGAAATCAATGAAACAACCCAAGATGAAAATCAGGATGTTCACCACGATCAAGAAACCGATCGCGCCACCGGGCATGTCCAAGAAGAGGTGTTCCACCCAGATGTGGCCGTCGGCCGCATTGAAGGTGAAGCTGAAGACAGTGGAGCCGATCAGAATGAACAGCACAAACGACGCCAGCTTGGCCGTGTTTTCGAGCGCCTGGTTCATCAATTTTTTGTCCAAGCGCTTGCGGCTCACGGCCAAAATCAAGGCACCCAATGCACCCATCGCGCCACCCTCTGTGGGTGTCGCGACGCCCAAGAAAATCGTGCCCAAAACCAAAAAGATCAGGATCAGGGGTGGCATCAGCACAAAGGTCACTTGCTCGGCCAAGCGCGACAACAAGCCCATGCCGGTGATCCGGTTCACGATGGCCAAAGCCAAAGCCACCAAGGACGCCACGGTCAAGGACATGATGACCATTTCATCGCCGGGCGACTCTTGGGTGCGGTCAAGCCAAGCGGTCATGATGGCGTCGTGGGACGAAGCCCATGCAAACCCAACCACCGTGCACACGATCAACAGGAACATCAAGGACACATGGCCTGATTTGCCATTGGGCTCACGGTAGATGCGGGCCTCAGGCGGCAAGGCCGGCACCAAAGCCGGTTTGAAAATGGCCACCACCACAATGAACAAGACGTAAAGTCCCACCAGCATCAGACCGGGCAACAACGCACCGGCGTACATGTCACCCACCGAACGGCCCAATTGGTCGGCCAACACGATCAACACCAAGGAAGGTGGGATGGCTTGCGCCAAGGTGCCCGAGGCCGTGATGGCCCCGGTGGCAATGACTCGGCTGTAACCGTAACGCAGCATGATGGGCAGGGAAATCAAGCCCATGGAAATCACGGCTGCAGCCACCACGCCGGTGGTGGCTGCCAACAAAGCGCCCACCAAAATCACGGCAATCGCGACGCCACCGCGCACAGGGCCAAACACCTGGCCCACGGTCTCCAGCAAGTCCTCGGCCATGCCGGATTTTTGCAAGATGATGCCCATGAAGGTGAAAACGGAATGGCCAGCAAAGTATCGTTTTGCATGATGCCGAAAATGCGCAGCGGCAAGGCCTGGAACAAGGAGGGCGGGAACAGCCCGGCCTCCATGCCAATGAAGCCAAAACCCAAACCGCAAGCGGCCAGCGCGAAAGCCACCGGAAAACCGGTCAGCAGCAACACAAACAAACCGGCAAACATGATGGGCACAAAGTTCTGTGCCAAAAAAGTCGCTTCCATCAACGTGCTCCCTGCGCTTGTTGCGCGATTTTTTCGAGTTCCAGCAGTTCTTTTTCTTCGTCTGACATGGTGTCTTCTGAGGCCAGGGGGTCTTCACCCGTACCGGTCAAGAAAGAAAGGCGCTTGATCAACTCGGACACGCCTTGCAACATCAGCAAGCCAAAGCCCAAGGGCACCAAGGCGTACACCGGCCAACGGATCAGGCCACCCGCATTGGAGGACATTTCACCGGTGTTAAAAGCCTGAACAAACAAAGGCCAAGACAGGTAAATGCACAAGAAACAAAACGGGAACAGGGCCAACACAATGCCGCCGACATCGATCCAGTTGCGGGCGCGTGCACTGAGCTTGCCCGAGATGAAGTCGATGCGCACATGCGAGTTTTTGAGGAAGCCGTAGCCTGCCCCCAACAAAAACACGGCCGCAAACAGGTACCACTGAATTTCCAGCAGGCCGTTCGAGCTGACGTTGAAAGCCTTGCGGACAATGGCATTGGCGGCGCTGATGAGCGTCACGATCAAAATCAGCCAGGTGGTGAATTTGCCCACCCCTTTGTTCAAACGGTCAATGCCGCTTGATAGTTTCAATAAAGATGACATCTGAACTCCAAAAAACTTGCGCGATTGTAAGTCTGTGTTGGCGGGTTCCCGACTCAAGCCCCGGAATCTCAAAATGATATTTTTGAGGCTCAGCGTGAAAGCCCTTCAAGAGGTCAGCCGATGCAGTTCATGCGCCGCCCCCGGACCGTGAAGACCTGAACTGCCACCAAGGCAGCATGCTGCGCAAAGACTGCACCTGGCCGGTCTGGGGTGTCGGGCTGTAACCGCCCAGACCCTGCAGCCTGGCTTCCCAAGCCGCACTGGCCAGCAAGCGGCGCAGCTGCACGACGGATGGGGTGTCGAGTGCCGAAGCCAGGCACACCAGCCAATAGTGCTCTTGGTGCAAGGGCACAAAATCAAGGCCATGGGCATGGGCGGCGTGGGCGATGCCCAAACCCACATCGGCCTGACCTGCTGCGATGCAGGCCGCTACGGCGGCGTGGGAGTTTTCTTCGTGCGCATAACCCTCGAGCGCCGAAGCCATAAGGCCTCTTTCTTGCAAGGATTGGTCCAGCAACAATCGGGTCCCGGTACCGGGCTGCGGTTGACAAAGCGCACACCCGTTTGAAACAGATCGGCCCAATCCTGTAAGCCCCGGGGGTTGCCCTTGGCGACCATCAGCCCTTGGGCACGCTTAGCAAAACCGATCAATTTGTGTTGACCCGTTTTGAGCAAGGGCTTGTAAGTGCGGGCGACCAAGGAGTCGGCATTGGGTTGCCAAGGGGCATGGAAACCTGCCACATGGCATCGCCCCTCGTTCAAGGCGCGAATCGCGTCCACGCTGCCGCAAAAGCGCAGGTCCAGATGCAAGGCTGTGGATGCGGCCTCTTCGCGCAGCAAGTCCAAGGCCGCGTCATGGCTCGCAAAAATCGGCAGGGCCAAGTGGGCCGGGTCAAATGCCACCGCAAATGTTCTTTCCAGGTCGGCATGCAAGGCGCTGATTTGCGGCAATAGCCGCGCCTGCGCCTGACGCTCGGCCCAGAGCAATTTGTCGGCAAAGCCGGTGAGCCTGGCCGCCTGACCCTTTTCCCAAAGAATCAGGGCTTGACCCAAACTTTGCTCCCAACGCTTGAGCTCACCCCAAACATGGCGGTAAGACAAGCCCATGGACTTGGCGGCACCTCCGATGGAGCCGGCATCGCGCACCGCTTGCAACAAGTCCATGAGCGGGTTGCGCAGCGGACTTTGGCGGTTGCGCACCGGTTCAGTGCCAGGCGATGCCCATTGGTAAGAAAGCTCGATGTGTTGCATGGTGGCGAGTTTGCACGAGGACACGACCCATTGGAAAACGCATGAAAAAAGGCCCCGAGGGGCCTTTTTTGCTTCGGTCGCGCCAGATGATTACAGC
>JACDQO010000196.1 GCA_015657605.1 Limnohabitans sp.
AACGACATGTCGATCAGCCCACCTGTGGGTGCGCTCAACCGCTATTTGGCCCAGCTGATGAGCGGGCGCTTTTATTCGGCGGCCAAGGCCGGCGCCAAAAATGTGCTCAAAAACGCACCGCCCCTGTTTGAGCTCGCCAAGCGCTTGGAAGAAACTGCCAAAGGCATGGTGGTGCCCGCCACGCTGTTCGAGAAATTTGGCTTCAACTACATCGGCCCGATCGACGGGCACGACCTCGAGTCGCTGATCCCGACGCTGGAAAACATCAAAAACCTCGACGGCCCGCAGTTCTTGCATGTGGTCACCAAAAAAGGCCAGGGCTATGAAAAGGCCGAAGCCGACCCGGTGGCCTACCACGGCCCCGGCAAGTTCGACCCCAGCGTCGGCCTGGTGCCAGCCGCTACACCCGCCAAAACCACTTTCACCCAGGTGTTTGGCCAGTGGCTGTGCGACATGGCCGACAAAGACATGCGCTTGGTCGGCATCACGCCTGCCATGCGCGAGGGTTCGGGCATGGTGGCTTTTCACCAGCGCTTTCCCAAGCGCTATTACGACGTGGGCATCGCCGAGCAGCACGCCGTGACCTTTGCCGCCGGCATGGCTTGTGAGGGCCTGAAACCCGTGGTGGCCATCTACTCGACCTTTTTGCAGCGGGGTTACGACCAGTTGATCCACGACGTGGCGTTGCAAAACCTGCCCGTGGTGTTTGCGCTGGACCGTGCGGGCCTGGTGGGGGCCGACGGCGCCACCCACGCGGGGGCTTACGACATCGCCTACATCCGCTGCATCCCCAACATGAGCCTGGCCTGCCCGGCCGACGAGCGCGAGTGCCGCCAGCTGCTGAGCACCGCTTACGCACAAAACCACCCGGTGGCGGTGCGCTACCCGCGCGGTGCAGGCGTGGGCGTCGAGCCAGGGCGTGATTTGGACACTTTGCCCTTTGGCAAGGGCGAAGTGCGCCGCCAAGGCGAAAAAACTGCCATTTTGGCTTTTGGCACCTTGCTGGCCCCAGCTTTGCAGGCGGCTGAAAAGCTCAATGCCACGGTGGTCAACATGCGCTGGGTCAAGCCGCTGGATGTGGAATTGCTGGCGCAAATTGCGCAGACCCACGAGCGCATCGTCACCGTAGAAGAGGGCTGCACCATGGGCGGTGCAGGCAGCGCCGTGGCCGAGGCATTGCAGCAATTGCAGATCACCCGACCCGTCTTGCACTTGGGCTTGCCCGATGAATTCATCGAGCATGGCGATCCGGCCAAGTTGCTGGCCCTTCAGGGTCTGGACGCGGCAGGCATCGAGCATTCGGTGCGCCAACGCTGGAACGATTGACCTGGTTTTCAAGCGGATTTGCTTGAATTCCCGTGATGTTGGTAGTGATAAAACCCTTTTTTATTTAATGATTTAAAAAAGGGTAAACCCGCACGTTTTTGGGCACTTTGAATTCCTACAATACGGCATCCGACAATTCCAAAAATCCTGATCATCGGGTGCATTTTTTTTCAACAAGGAGTCCTTCATGGATCGTCGTTCCGTCATTAAAAACGCCGGTATTGCTGGCGTTTTGGCTGCTGGTGCTGCACCTGCAGTCCAAGCACAGGCCGCCATTCGCTGGCGCCTCGCCTCCAGCTTCCCCAAAGCTTTGGACACCATTTTTGGTGCAGCTGAAGTTTTTGCCGAAAAAGTCAATGCCATGTCTGGCGGCAAATTTGTCGTCACCGTGCACGCTGCAGGCGAGTTGATGCCCGCTTTTGGCGTGGTGGACGGCGTGCAGCAAGGCACCGTGGAAGCGGCTCACACAGCCCCTTACTACTTCTTCGGTAAGGACGACACTTTCGCCCTGGGCACAGCCATTCCGTTTGGTCTGAACAGCCGCCAGCTCACCTCCTGGTTCTATGACGGCAACGGCATGAAGCTGTTCCGTGAGTTCTACGACAAGTACAACATCGTCAACTTCCCTGGCGGCAACACAGGCGCACAAATGGGTGGCTGGTACCGCAAGGAAATCAAGACCTTGGACGACATCAAGGGCCTGAAGTTCCGCGTCGGCGGTTTCGCTGGCAAGGTCTTGACCCGCATGGGCGCTGTTCCACAGAACATCCCTGGTGGCGAGATTTACCAAGCCCTGGAAAAAGGCACGATTGACGCCGTTGAGTGGGTCGGTCCTTATGATGACGAGAAGCTGGGCTTCCAAAAAGTGGCCAAGAACTACTACTACCCAGGCTTCTGGGAAGGCGGCGCACAGCTGGACTTCTACATCAACAAGACCGCTTTCAACGCCTTGTCCAAAGAGAACCAGGCCATTGTGGAAGCAGCTGCGTCTTACGCGCACACCGAAATGCAAGCACGTTACGACAACCGCAACCCCGCAGCGCTGCGTCGCTTGGTGGCCGGTGGTGTCAAGCTCTTGCCTTTCCCCAAGGTGGTGATGGACGAGGCCTTCAAGCAGTCCATGGCCCTGTACGAAGAGCTGCGCCAGTCCAACCCGAACTGGAAAAAGATCTACGACGACTACTCGACGTTCCGCCGAGATCAAAACCAGTGGTTCCGTTTCACCGAAGCCACCTTCGATCGCTACATGCAATCGGCCAAGCTGTAATCATCTGGCGCGACCGAAGCAAAAAGCCCTCGGGCCTTTTTCATGCGTTTTTCCAATGGGTCGTTGCT
>JACDQO010000022.1 GCA_015657605.1 Limnohabitans sp.
AAGCTGCCGAGGCGGTTCCGCACATTCGCGATCAACTCGACAAAATGGGCATCGATGTGCCGCTGATCGGTGACTTCCATTACAATGGCCACCGCCTGCTGACCGATTACCCCGCCTGCGCGGAGGCGCTGTCCAAATACCGCATCAACCCCGGCAACGTGGGCAAGGGCGACAAGCGCGATGTGCAGTTTGGTCAGATGATCGAAGCGGCCATGCGCTGGAACAAGCCCATCCGCATCGGGGTCAACTGGGGCAGTCTTGACCAAGATCTTTTGGCTGAACTGATGGATGTGAACAGCCAGCGTGCAGCGCCGTGGGAATCCCGGCAGGTGATGTACGAAGCTTTGATCGCTTCGGCCATTTCATCCGCTCAGCGTGCGGAGGAAATGGGTTTATCCGGCGACCAAATCACGCTGTCTTGCAAAGTGTCTGGCGTTCAGGATTTGATCTCCGTTTACCGAGAGCTTGGACGCAGAACCGACTACGTCTTGCATTTGGGTCTGACCGAAGCCGGCATGGGCACCAAGGGCACCGTGGCTTCAGCGGCAGCTTTGTCCGTTCTGCTGCAAGAAGGCATTGGTGACACCATTCGCGTTTCGCTCACGCCCCAGCCGGGCGAAGCCCGCACCCAAGAGGTGGTCATCGCTTCCGAGATTTTGCAGTCGCTGGGTTTGCGCATTTTTGTGCCCAGTGTGACGGCTTGCCCCGGCTGTGGCCGCACCACCAGCAGCACCTTCCAAGAGCTGGCCAAGCAAATTGACGACTTTTTTGCGGGCACAGATGCCGGTCTGGCGTGTGCGCTACCCCGGAGTGGAAAACCTCAAGGTGGCGGTGATGGGCTGCATCGTGAACGGCCCCGGCGAGAGCAAGCATGCCGACATTGGCATCAGCCTGCCGGGCACCGGTGAAGCGCCCGCTGCGCCCGTCTTCATCGATGGTGAAAAACGCCTGACGCTGCGTGGCGAAGGCATTGCACAAGAGTTTCAGGTGCTGGTTGAAAACTACATTGAGAACCGTTTTGGTTCGGGATCTGCTGAGAAAAAATGAGCGAGTCGCTGAAAGAAAACACCCCCAAAGTCGAAAAAACGGCCAAAGCCCAGAAGCTGGTGGGCGTCAAGGGCATGAACGACATATTGCCGCCCGACTCGGCACGTTGGGAGTGGTTGGAGGGTCAGGTGCGCGCTTTGATGGCGCGTTACGCCTACCGCAATGTGCGCCTGCCCATCGTTGAGCCCACAGCGCTGTTTGTGCGCGGCTTGGGCGAAGTGACCGACATCGTCGAAAAGGAGATGTACTCCTTTGAGGACCGCCTGAATGGCGAGCAACTCACCTTGCGCCCCGAAGGCACGGCTGGTTTGGTGCGCTCGGTCGTTGAGCACAACCTGTTGTACGAAGGCGGCAAGCGCCTTTACTACATGGGCCCGATGTTCCGCCATGAGCGCCCGCAACGTGGCCGCTACCGACAGTTTCACCAGATCGGTGCCGAGGTGCTGGGTTTTGGCGGCGCTGAGGTCGACGCCGAACTGATCTTGCTGGCCAATGACCTGTGGAAGGTGTTGGGTCTGAAAGACGTGCGCCTGGAACTCAACAGCCTGGGCCAGCCGTCTGAACGCCAAGCCCACCGCGCTGCGCTGATCGCCCACCTCGAAAAACACAGCGATGTGCTCGACGAAGAGGCCAAGCGCCGCCTGCACACGAACCCGCTTCGCATCCTGGACACCAAGAACCCGGCCATGCAAGCGTGGTGGAGTCTGCTCCCCGTCTGCTCGACTTTTTGGGTGATGCCTCTTTGGCCCACTTCAACGCGGTCAAGGCGATTTTGGACGCCAATGGCGTGTCCTACAGCATCAACCCGCGTTTGGTGCGTGGCATGGACTACTACAACCTCACGGTGTTCGAGTTCATCACCACCAGCCTGGGCTCACAAGGCACCATTGCGGCGGTGGTCGGTATGACTATCTGGTAGAGCAGGTTGGCGGCAAGCCGGCACCCGCCGTGGGCTGGGCCTTGGGGGTCGAGCGCGTGCTCGAACTCATCAAAGAGCAGGGCGAGGCTTTGCCTGATCTGGCTCCAGATGTTTACGCCATCATCCCTGAGACGGCTGCCTTGCCGGTGGCCATGCAGGTGCTGCAAACCTTGCGGTCGCTGGGCGTGTCGGCCCAAATGCACGCCGGTGCAAGCGGCGCGGGGGGTGACGGCATGGGCAGCATGAAGTCTCAATTCAAAAAAGCCGACGGCTCGGGTGCCCGCTTTGCCCTGGTTTTTGGGGCCGAAGAATTGGCCCTGGGCCAGGTGGCGGTCAAATCCCTGCGCGACGGGGCCGGGGCACAACGCACCGAGTCCTTGAGTACGGTGGCCGACTGGGCCCGCAGCCTACAATCCCCCCACTTGATGTTTACCGAATACTTCTGACACCATGGCCAAAGCCCTCGACCTCGAAGAACAAGAACAACTTGACCAGATCAAGCATTTTTGGAAGAAATACGGCAACCTGATTTCTTGGGTTCTGATCGTCATTTTGGGCGCTTATGCCGCTTGGAATGGCTATCAATACTGGCAGCGTGATCAGGCCGCCAAAGCAGCGGTTCTCTTTGACGAAGTAGAACGTTCGGCCTCGGCTGGCGATTTGGCGCGTGTTCAGCGCAGCTTGGCGGACATCAAAGACAAATACGCTGGCACCTTGTTTGCCCACCAAGCCTCATTGCTGGCAGCCAAATTTTTGAGCGCTCAGGGTAAAACTGCTGAAGCGCAAGCTGCGCTGAATGGGTGGTTGGCGCAGCGCCTGAGCCCGCTTACCGTGACATTGCCCGTCTGCGTTTATCGGCGCTTTTGCTGGATGCGGGCTCTCTGGACGATGCCTTGGCTCAGTTGGCCCAACCCATGGTCCCGTCTTTGATGGGCTTGGCTTCAGATTTGAAGGGCGACATTTTGAGCGCCAAAGACCAAAAGCCTGAAGCACTCGCTGCATACAAAAAAGCCTGGGATGAGTTGAGCGACATTCCCGACTACCGCCGTTTGGTGGAGGCCAAGCTCAATGCACTGGGTGTTGACCCGCAAGCCAACTCGCCATCAGGAAACGTTAAGTGACCCAGCCACTCTTCCCCTTTGTTTCGCGGCTTCTCGCCGTGGGCCTTGCTTTGCTGGTCAGCGCTTGTTCAAGTGCGCCTGAAAAACCCAAGGCTTCGCCGTTGCCGGTGGTCACTGGCGGCTTCAAAGTCCAGCCCGCTTGGAAATCTCAACTGGGGGTCACTGCATCTCATTTGCTGGCCTCTGTGCACGGGCAGCAAATTGCACTGGCTTCCGCGCAAGGTCAATTGGCTGTGATGGACGTGCTCAGCGGTCGTGATGTTTGGCGGATCAACCTGAACACGCCCATACAAGCCGGTGTGGGAGGCGATGGCCACCGCTTTGCAGTGGTGACCCAAGCCAACGAATTGGTGGTCGCTCAGGCAGGTCAGGTTTTGTGGCGTCAAGTCTTGCCCGCTTTGTCTTACACCCCGCCTTTGGTGGCGGGTGATCGTGTGTTTGTCATGACGGGTGACAGAGCCGTGGCTGCCTTTGATGCCGATACCGGGCAACGCCTTTGGGGCCAACAGCGTTCAAGCGATCCTTTGCTGCTCCGTCAGGCCGGTCTGTTGATGCCTTTTGGGGACAACCTTTTGGTGGGATGGGGTGGGCGTTTGGCCTCTTTGAACCCCTTGACAGGTGCGGTTCGCTGGGAGACTTTGGTGGGCGTGACTCGCGGGACGAATGAAGTCGAGCGCTTGGTCGACTTGGTGGCCGGTGCCAGTCGGCAAGGCAATTCGCTTTGCGTGCGTTCGTTTCAAACTTCTGTCGCTTGTCTGGATGGCTTGACGGGCCGCATGGCTTGGTCCCGCCCCGCCCAAGGTCACCAAGGTTTGGATGGCAACGAACAAACCCTTGTGGGTGTGGAGTCAGATGGCAAGGTTTTGGCTTGGCAACGCAGCACGGGTAACCCACTTTGGACACAAGACGCCCTGCGTTTCCGTGGCCTGAGCTTGCCTTTGCTTTTGAACAACGCCGTGGTGGTGGGCGATCAAGAGGGCTGGGTTCATTTCTTGTCACCCCAAGACGGCAAGGCTTTGCAGCGCGTGGCCACTGATGGCAGTGCCATCGCGGGCAAGCCGATTTTGGCAGGACAGATGTTGGTGGTGGTGACACGCAACGGGGGCGTCTTCGGATTTCGCCCTGAATGATGGATCGGAAAATTTTTAAGTGAAACCTGTATTGGACCCTCGTTTGGCCGCCCCAATGTGGGCAAATCCACGCTGTTCAACCGCCTCACCAAGAGCCGGGATGCCATCGTGGCCGATTTCGCAGGCCTGACCCGTGACCGCCATTACGGCAATGGCAAACAAGGGCGTCAAGAATTCATCGTCATCGACACCGGGGGGTTCGAGCCCGACGCCAGCTCGGGCATTTACAAAGAAATGGCCAAGCAAACGCAGCAAGCGGTGGCCGAAGCCGATATGGTGATTTTTGTGGTCGATGCCCGGGGCGGTTTGTCTGCCCAAGACCATGACATCGCCAAATACCTGCGCAAAATTGGTAAACCGACTTTGTTGGTCGCCAACAAGGCCGAGGGCATGCTCGAAGGCATTCAACTGACCGAGTTTTACGAGCTGGGCCTGGGTGAAGTGATCGCCATTTCTGCTGCCCACGGTCAAGGCACACGTGGACTGGTCGAATTGGCCTTTGAATCCCTCAACCTGCCCGATGAGCCCGAAGAAACCGAAGACGACCCATCGGTCATCAAACTGGCCGTGGCTGGCCGCCCCAACGTGGGCAAGTCCACCCTCATCAACACTTGGCTTGGCGAAGAACGGCTGGTCGCGTTTGACATGCCCGGAACCACCCGAGATGCGATTTCGGTGCCGTTTGAAAAACAAGGCCAAAAATTCGAGTTGATTGACACCGCTGGTTTGCGCCGCAAGGGGAAAGTGTTGAGGCGATCGAAAGTTTCTGTCGTCAAAACCCTGCAAGCCATTGAATCGGCCAACGTTGTTTTGTTGCTGCTGGATGCAGAGCAGGGCGTGACCGACCAAGATGCACACATTGCCGGTTACGCCCTCGAAAGTGGTCGTGCCATGGTTTTGGCGGTCAACAAATGGGATGCGGTGGACGAATACCAGCGCCAGTTGGTGCAACGCTCCATTGAAACGCGCTTGCCATTTTTAAGCTTTGCCAACATGCACTTCATCTCTGCCAAAAAACGGCAGGGTTTGGGTCCAGTCTGGGCATCGATCGTTCAAGCCCACAAAG
>JACDQO010000197.1 GCA_015657605.1 Limnohabitans sp.
CGAGCGCGATGTGATGACATTGCGGCAAGAAGGTTTTGAGCGCTGCTTCATCGCATTGCATGGCCGATTCGGCGAAGACGGCACCGTGCAAGGCGCCTTGGAGTTGATGGGCATTCCCTACACCGGCTCGGGCGTCATGGCCTCCAGCATGGCCATGGACAAGGTCATGACCAAACGCGTATGGCAGGCCGAAGGTTTGCCCACGCCGCGCCATGTCTTGGTGCACCCATCACAGATCGACACCGTGTCGGGTGAAGCCCTGATCGCGTCCTTGGGCTTGCCCATGATCGTCAAGCCAGCCAAAGAAGGTTCATCCATCGGCGTGAGCAAGGTCACCCAAGCGGCCGATTTGGCCGCAGCATTGCGTGCCGCCGCCGCTTGCGACAGCGACATCTTGTGCGAGCAATGCATCGTGGGTGACGAGGTGACCTGTCCCGTGCTGGGTGAAGGCGCACAAGCCCAAGCTTTGCCGATGATTCGGATCGTGGCGCCCGACGGCAACTACGACTACCAAAACAAATACTTCACAGACGACACGCAGTACTTGGTGCCTTGCGGGTTGCCCGAATCCGAAATAGCGGCCATCGACGCCTTGATCATCCAAGCCTACCAAGTGCTGGGCTGCCGGGGCTGGGGCCGCATCGACGTGATGATCGACGCGGCCACGCGCCAAGCCTATTTGCTGGAAATCAACACCTCCCCAGGCATGACGGGCCACTCCTTGGTGCCCATGTCAGCGCGTGCGGCAGGCATGTCCTACGAGGCTTTGTGCTGTCACTTGTTGGCCCACGCCAGCCTGGACTACAAAGGGGCTGCCCAGTGAGCACAAGCCTGCCTTTGCCAACCGATGTTCGGCTCATGAACCTGGCGGCGGGTTTGCTGACGCTGGTGTTCGTGGTCCTGAGTTTGGGCGGTGCGGCTTGGTGGGTGTTGCGCCATCCGGCTTTTGCCATCCAATCGATCACGGTGCAAGGCGAGGTGGTTCGCAGCCACGCGGCGAGTTTTCGCAACCATGTGGTGCCACAGTTGAACGGGAATTTTTTCACCCTCAATCTGGCGCAAGCGCAGCAGGCGTTTCAGTCGGTTCCCTGGGTGCGTGAGGCGGTGGTGCACCGCGTCTTTCCAGGCCAGTTGCGCACGGTGGTGGTGGAGCATCAGCCTTTGGCCACGTGGGGCGAAGAGGGCGGCAATTTCATGGTCAACGAGCAGGGCCAAGTGTTTGAGGCACCCGTGGAAGACGTGGACATTGAAAAACTGCCGCGCATGCAAGGGCCTGAGGGCAGCTCTGTGTTGGTCACGCGCATGTACCGGGTCATGACCCCCTTGTTTGAAACCCTGGACTTCAGGCTGGAAAAAATCGAACTCACGGCCCGAGGCAGTTGGCGGGTGTGGACCGACAGCGGCGCACTCGTGGAGTTGGGCCGTGGGACAGAAGCAGAGTTGATGCAGCGGGTTGATTTGCTCTTGCGGACGTTGCCTCAAGTCACGGGCCGCTACAACCGGACCCCGATGGCTTTGCTGGGGGCCGACCTCAGGCACAAAGACGGTTACGCCTTGCGTTTGCGGGGTGTGAGCACGCTGACAGAGAACGACAGAAACAGTTTTGATGGGTCAAGACGATGAGATTTAACGGAAACGGTGGTTGACATGGCAAAAGAGTACAAAGATCTGGTCATTGGTTTGGACATCGGCACCTCCAAAATCATGGCGGTGGTGGCCGAGGTCATGCCCGACGGTCAACTCAAAATCGCAGGCCTTGGGATTGCACCTGGCAATGGCCTGAAGCGGGGTGTGGTGGTCAACATCGACGCCACAGTGCAAAGCATTCAGCAGGCCTTGAAAGAGGCCGAGCTGATGGCCGATTGCAAAATCACCCGGGTCAATTGCGGCATCACGGGCAGCCACATCCGCGGCATCAACTCCAGCGGCATGGTGGCCATCAAGGACAAGGAAGTGTCTCAAGCTGACCTGGCCCGTGTGATGGAGACGGCGCGTGCCATCAACATCTCCAGCGACCAGCGTTTGCTGCTGGTGGCGCCGCAAGAGTTTGTGATCGATGGCCAAGAAGTCAAAGAGCCCATTGGCATGAGTGGCATGCGCCTTGAAGCCAAGGTGCACATCGTGACCGGTGCGCAAAGCGCCGCAGAAAACATCATCAAATGCGTGCGCCGCTGCGGCTTGGAAGTGGACCAGCTGCTGCTCAACCCGCAATCTTCCAGTTTGGCGGTGCTGTCCGAAGACGAGCGTGAGCTGGGTGTGGTGTGCGTGGACATTGGCGCGGCACGACCGATGTGGCGATTTTGCCAATGGCTCGATTCGCCATACAGCGGTGATCCCGATCGCAGGTGACTTGATCACCAGCGACATCGCCATGGCTTTGCGCACACCAACCAAAGATGCCGAAGACATCAAGGTTGAAAGTGGCTACGCCAAGCAATTGCTGGCCGACCCCAATGCACAGGTCGAGGTGCCTGGCTTGGGTGACCGGGGTCCTCGCATGCTCAGCCGTCAGGCTTTGGCCGGGGTCATTGAGCCACGTATCGAAGAAATTTTCTCGCTGGTGCACCAAGTGATCCGAGAGTCAGGCTACGAAGAGGTCTTGTCTTCGGGCATCGTCTTGACAGGTGGCAGCGCCGTCATGCCCGGCATGATCGAGCTGGGTGAAGACATCTTCCTCAAGCCCGTGCGCAGGGGTCTGCCCAAATACTCGGGGGGCTTGGCCGACATGGTCAGCCAGCCACGCGCAGCCACCGTGATGGGTTTGCTCGAAGAGGCGCGCTTGGCGCGTTTGCGTGGCTACAAGGTCACGCAAAAGAAAAGCTCTGTGAACAACGCATTCGGGCGTTTCAAAGACTTCATTGTGGGGACCTTCTGATGCGCTGGAACCCTGCATTCGCGATTCGGGGCAGTCCTCTTTGGTCCAGGCCTTGTCGATGTTGACAGGCCTTCAACCTCATTTCCCAAGATTTTAAAAAACACGTTTACAAATTCCGGCAACTGCAGATATTTAGGAGAGCACCATGACCATTGAAATGATCCAAACCGAAGAGTTCAACCAAGGCACCCAGATCAAGGTGATCGGCGTGGGCGGCGGTGGCGGCAATGCCGTTGAGCACATGATCGTCAGCGAGGTCCAAGGCGTTGAATTCATTTGCGCCAACACCGACGCGCAAGCTTTGGCTCGCAGCGCTGCACACCGCTTTGTGCAACTGGGTCAAACCGGTCTGGGCGCTGGCAGCAAGCCCGACAAAGGCCGTGAAGCCGCAGAAGCCGCAGAGAGCGAAATTCGTGCCGCCATCGAAGGCGCGCACATGTTGTTCATCACAGCCGGCATGGGCGGTGGCACCGGCACCGGCGCTGCCCCCGTGATTGCCAAGATCGCCAAAGACATGGGCATTTTGACCGTGGGTGTGGTGACCAAGCCCTTCGACTTTGAGGGCAAGCGCCGCATGACCAATGCCGATGAAGGCATGCGTGAGCTGGAAGCCAACGTGGATTCTTTGATCGTGGTGTTGAACGAAAAGCTGTTGGAGCTGCCGGCGGCGAAGACATGACCCAGGACGAGGCTTTCTCGCACGCCAACGACGTGCTGAAAAACGCCGTGGGCG
>JACDQO010000023.1 GCA_015657605.1 Limnohabitans sp.
CCAGCATGGACGAACCAGCGGCGGGGGGCGTCGCTGCATCTGCAGCCGGTCCCGGTACCGTGTCGGCGATGGGTTGGAGGCTTGCGCCGGTGTCGGCGCCGAGGTGGGCGCCACCGGGTCTCCCCCGGTGAAGAAATCGAGCACAAACTGAAAAGGCGCTCGCATGATTTTCTTTTGTAGGGATCAGTTCCCGGCGACTGCGGGGTAAGCCTCAGGGTCGAGCCGGTGCATCTCGGATTCGATCCAGGTCTCGACTTCGAGCATCAACTCGTCGGCGCTGCGGCCTTCGCTGGGGATGGCGCGTCCGATCGAAATGTCCACCACACCCGGTGCTTTGACAAACGCTTTGGTCGGCCAGCAACGCGCTGAAGTGACCGCAATCGGAATGACGGGCACACCCGCAGCAATGGCCAAGCGGGCACCGCCGCTTTTGTATTCGCCTTTTTGACCCCGCGGGATGCGCGTGCCTTCGGGGAACATGATGACCCACACGCCATCGTCCATCAGACGACGTCCCTGCTGCACCACCTTGGCAAAGGCGCGCGAGCGCTGCTTGCGGTCGATGTGGATCATGTCCAAACGGCCCATGGCCCAGCCAAAAAACGGCACATGCAGCAGCTCTTTCTTGAACACATAAGCCAAGGGGTGCGGCATGATGACGGGCATGACAAAAGTCTCCCAAGTGGACTGGTGCTTGACCAGCAAAACCGCCGGGTCCTTGCTGCCCAAAGGCAAATTCTCCATGCCCTGAATGCGGTTTTCAATGCCCAAAATCCTGGTGCCACTGTTGACCGCCAAGCGCAGCCAACCCACACACAGCCAATACAGGCGCGTGCTGCTGACGAAGTAGGAAACGAGCACCACAAACAGTGCCCAAGGCACCACCGTGATGGCCATCCAAAGCACATGGACCAGCGAGCGAATGAAGTTCATGCAGATGGCGCTCTTGTGGATTTCAAGGATTGACCGTCGGGGTTGTGCTGTGCCGAGGCGTTTCAGCCTGGCTCAAGAAATGGTCGACAAAGGCTGCCAAATCGGTGTGGACTTGGGTCTCCAGCGGGAACCCAGGGGGCAAACTGTTGGCATCCCCTCGTGCGTGGCGTCCGCTCAGCACCCAATGCGGTGCACAACCCGCGGCCTGTGCTGCCTGCATGTCACGCAGGCTGTCGCCGACATAAGGCACGCCCGCCAGGGCAATGCCATAGCGCTCTTCAATTTGCTGCAGCAATCCGGGCGCAGGCTTGCGGCAGTGACAGCCCTCATCTGGCGCATGGGGGCAGTAAAAAATCGCATCGATTCGGCCACCCAAGGCGGCCAAGGACTTGAGCATGAAGGCATGCACCGCATTGAGCGCGGCCATGTCAAAAAGTCCGCGCCCTAAACCCGATTGGTTGGTGGCCAACACCACATGGAAGCCGGCGTGGTTCAGGCGGCTGATGGCCTCCAATGCGCCGGGCAGGGGCTGCCACTCTTCGGGTGATTTGACGAACTCTTCACTGGCCCGGTTGATGGTGCCATCGCGGTCCAAAATGACGAGTTTGGTGTGCATGAGCGCTTTCAGTTCAGGCGGCCAGGCGCGACAAATCGGCCACGCGGTTCATGGCCACATGCAGCGACTTGAGCAGGCCCTGACGGTTCAGGCGCAGGTCCATTTCTTCGGCATTGACCATCACGTCGTCAAAGAACGCATCCACCGGGGCGCGCAGCGCAGCCAAGGTTTGCAGGCTGGCGGTGTAGTCGCCCGCCAAGAACATGGCCTCGGACTCGGGCAACAACTTTTGCATGGCGGTGTACAGGCCTTTTTCAGCGTCTTCTTGCAGCAGCGCGGGGTTGACGTGGGCATCCACCTCACCGGCTTTCTTGAGGATGTTGCCGATGCGCTTGTTGGATGCGGCCAGCGCAGGGCTTTCGGGCAATGCTGCAAAGGCGCGCACGGCTGTCAAAAACAGGTTGACTTGACCCAGACGGGCAGGCCGCAGGGCCATGACGGCATCGACCTCCTGAGCGCTGAAGCCTTGCTCGCGCAAGCTGCCAGACAAGCGGTCGTAGATGAAATCGATCAAGGCGTCTGCGCCGCCCGTGATCTTGTCGCCGAACACGGGGGCAGACAAAGCCAGCAATTCGGGCAAGCCCAGTGCGACGTCTTTTTCGACCAGCATGCGGATCACGCCCAAAGCATGGCGGCGCAGCGCGAACGGGTCTTTGTCGCCTGTGGGCACATTGCCAATGCCGAACATGCCCACCAAAGTTTCGAGCTTGTCGGCCAGCGCCACCACCAGGCCAACCTTGTTGCGCGGCAAGTCATCGCCCGCAAAGCGGGGTTTGTAGTGGTCCTCAATCGCCTCGGCCACATCGCTGCTCAGGCCATCGTGGCGGGCATAGTAGCCACCCATGATGCCTTGCAGCTCAGGGAACTCGCCGACCATGTCGGTCAGCAAATCGGTCTTGGCCAGGCGTGCGGCTTGCTCGGCTTGCTGCGCCAGCGCGTCGCCGCCGACTTGTTGGCCAATCGCCTTGGCGATGGCACAAACACGCGCCATGCGCTCACCTTGGGTGCCCAGCTTGTTGTGGTAGACCACTTTGGACAGGCCTTCGACGCGCGATTCGAGCGTTTTCTTGCGGTCTTGGTCAAAGAAGAACTTGGCATCGGCCAGGCGCGGGCGCACCACGC
>JACDQO010000024.1 GCA_015657605.1 Limnohabitans sp.
AACCAAAGAGGTGTCAGCCAGCCCTGGCGGCTTGATCCGCTGGCCCCTGTACATGCTGGTGCCCGTGGGCTTTAGCTTGCTGGCGATCCAGAGTGTGTCTGAGCTGTTCAAACGCGTGGCGTTTTTGACGGGCCACGGTCCCGATCCTCACGCCAAGCCCGAGAAAACCGAAGAAGAAAAACTGGTCGAAGAGCTCCAGCATGAGTTGGGGATGGAAGCCGACCAGAACAGCGGCTCCCCACAGGCCGAGGCCTCCGGCAGTGCCACCATCCCCACAAGGAACACACCATGACCAGTTTCATCGCTGCCAACTTGGCCCCGATCATGTTCGGGTCCTTGTTGTTGTTTTTGTTCACCGGTTTTCCAGTGGCCTTTGCATTGGCCGCCACGGGCATGACCTTTGGCTGGATTGCTGTCGAGCTGGGCGTGGTGCCCGGACAGTTCTTTGGCGCTTTGCCCCTGCGTCTGTACGGCATCATGGCCAACGACGTGTTGTTGGCCATTCCCTTCTTCACCTTCATGGGCCTGGTGCTGGAGCGCAGCCGCATGGCCGAAGACCTGCTCGACACCATCGGTCAAGTGTTCGGCCCTATTCGCGGTGGCTTGGCCATCGCGGTGGTTTTGGTGGGCGCCATGCTCGCGGCTACCACTGGCGTGGTGGCCGCATCGGTCATCTCGATGGGCTTGATCTCTTTGCCCATCATGTTGCGCTATGGCTACAACCGGCCTTTGGCGGCGGGTGTGATCACCGCTTCGGGCACCTTGGCTCAGATCATTCCGCCCTCGATTGTGCTGATCGTGATCGCAGACCAGTTGGGACAAAGCGTGGGTGAGATGTACAAAGCGTCCTTCATTCCCGCTTTCATGCTGGTCGGTATTTACGTGATTGCCATCATGGTCTTGGCCGTTTGGCGTCCGCAATGGGTGCCGGCTTTGCCACCCAGTGCACTGGTTTACCACGAGGAAAACGGCAACAGCGGCCACAAG
The DNA here is from genome assembly GCA_015657605.1 of Limnohabitans sp. Taxonomy (GTDB): domain Bacteria; phylum Pseudomonadota; class Gammaproteobacteria; order Burkholderiales; family Burkholderiaceae_C; genus Limnohabitans_A. Next base: position 988 of record JACDQO010000024.1, read on the forward strand.
TCGCTGGGGGTTTTGACCCTGATCAGTGCGATTGCAGGTGCTTTGACCTTCAACTTCTGGCCCCAGATGAAACTGGTGCTGGGCGGGGACCCTACTGCGGTCACGCCGACCGATGAAAAAGTGGTCATGGCCTTGATGCTGAGCATTGGCCTGGCTTGGCTGCTGGCCCTGATGGACAAAGGTTTGCGCTTGAACCTGCTGTCCACGCTGGCGCGACGTGTCACCTTTGTGCTGATCCCACCCTTGCTCTTGATCTTCCTGGTCTTGGGAACCATCTTTTTGGGCCTGGCGACACCGACCGAAGGTGGCGCGATGGGTGCCAGCGGCGCCGTGCTGATGGCTTTGGCACGCGGCCGACTGAAAGGGACTTTGCTCAAGCAGGCTTTGGATGCGTCCATGCGCCTGGCCATTTTTGTGATGTTTGTGCTGGTGGGCTCCACCATCTTTGCCCTGACATTCCAGGCCATTGACGGCCCCATCTGGGTCAAGGCCTTGTTTGCCGAACTGCCGGGCGGAACCCTTGGCTTTTTGCTGTTTGTGAACACCCTGATCTTCATTCTGGGCTGTTTCCTGGACTTCTTTGAGATTGCCTTCATTTTGTTGCCCCTGCTTTTGCCGGTGCTCAAAGAGATGGACATCAACCTCATCTGGTTCGGCGTGATGGTGGCTTTGATTTTGCAAACTTCGTTCTTGACGCCACCCTTTGGCTTCGCCTTGTTTTACTTGCGCAGCGTGGCCCCCGGCAGCGACTACACGGACAAGGTCACAGGCCAAAGAATCAAAGCCATGAAAACAGGCGACATCTACAAGGGTTCCATTGCCTTTGTGATCTTGCAGTTGATCATGGTGGTCGCTGTGATGTGGCAGCCGCAAATCATCTTGTATGGCCTGGGTGAACAAAAAGTCCTCGACGTGGACAGCGTCAACCTGAGCATCGAGCCCATGGCTTTCGATGACGACGAACCCGGTGCCGCAGCACCCAAGATGCCTGCCGAGTAAGCTGCACAGACGGCCTCTAATGGCCGTTGAACATCAGCCCATGGGGTGCTCTTCGCAAGAAGGGCACCCCTTTTTCATGGGTCGAGTGGACATAAAAAACCCACCGCAAAGGGTGGGTTCGAGGGGTTGAGGGCTTGAGGACTTGGGCGCTCAGGCCATGGGCTCGCCGTTGCGAACTCGGTGCACAGAGGCCACGTCCAGCACCCAGACCAGACCATCTCCAAAATTGCCAGTGCCGCAAGAGGCGACGATGACATCGCGAATGGTTTCCACCATGTCATCGGGGCACAGCACACAGACCATGTACTTCTCGGTGAAGTCGGTCAGCTCGTCGCGCACAGAGCGCTTGTCGATCGAGGCCGGGGCGGTGAAGCCCTGGGCACTGAACATGGACATGCCCGGAAAATTAGGGATCGCACGCAAGGCTTCTCGCAAGCGATCGCGGCGATTGGGGCGAATGATGGCGCGTACTTCTTTCATCAACTGTCTCCAAATTTAAGCTTCTTGTGGCACGTCGTCGAACCACCTGTACAGCGCAGGCAAAACAACCAGTGTCAGTAATGTAGAGGAAATCAAACCCCCAATGACCACCACGGCCAAGGGGCGTTGAACTTCAGATCCAGGGCCTGTGGCAAACAGGAAGGGCACCAAGGCCAGCAACGCCACCGTGGCGGTCATGAGCACAGGCCGAAAGCGTTGCACGCAACCCTCGCGCACCGCTGCAGCGACCGACATGCCGTCTTCGCGCAGTTTGCGGATGCAGCTGACCAGCACCACCCCGTTGAGCACCGCAATGCCCCACAAGGCGATGAAGCCCACAGAGGCCGGCACGCTGATGTACTCACCCGAAACAAACAAGGCGATGACGCCGCCAATCGATGCAAACGGCAAGACCATGATGATCAAGGTCGCCAATTTGACCGAGTTGAACAGCATGAACAACAAGAAGAAGATGGCGACGATGGTCAGCGGCACGATGATGGTGAGCGTCTCCATGGCGCGCTCCATGTTTTCAAACTGACCGCCCCAGGACAGGTAGTAACCATCGGGCAGGGTCAGTTCGGCATCGACGCGGCGCTGGACCTCTTGCACAAAGCCACCCAAATCTCGGCCACTCACGTTGGCACCCACCACGACGCGGCGCTTGCCAAACTCACGGCTGATGGTGGGCGGGCTGTCCACCAGTTCGATGCTGGCCACGGCCGACAGGGGGACCAAGGTGCCGTCCCTGGTTTTCAGGGTCGTGTTGCGGATGGCCTGAATCGAATTGCGGTTTTCTTGTGGGTAGCGCACCACAATGGCAAAACGCCGCTGACCCTCGTACAACTGCCCCACTTCGTTGCCACCAAAAGCGGTTTCGATCAGGTCGTTGACATCCGAGACATTGATGCCGTAGCGGGCAATCGACTGCCGGTCGATTTCAATGGTCAAGGTTTGCTGCCCCGACAAGCGCTCCACACGCAAGTCAATGGCGCCGGGCACGGTGCTGGTGATGCGGGCGACCTCTTCAGAGATGCGCTTGAGTTCGGCCAAATCGTCACCAAACACCTTGATGGCCAACTGAGAACGCACGCCGGTCACCATCTCGTCCACCCGCTGTGCAATGGGTTGGTTCATGATGACCTGCACACCCGGCAAGACCGCCAGCGCTTTGCGAATGTCTTCTTCGATCTCGGTCTGGGTGCGACCGGCTTCGCGGTCGATCACCACAATCGGGTCTGACTCATTGGGCCCGGCTGGATCGGCCAAAGATTCACCCCGGCCCAATTTGGCCACCACCGATTTGACACCGGGCACTTGCGAGACGATTTTCATCGCCTCGTACTCCACCTTGAGCGATTCCTCGAGTGAAATGCTGGGCACCCGGATGATCTGAGGAACGATGTTGCCCTCTTTCATGGTGGGGATGAAGCTTTTGCCCAGCAAGGGAAACAAAGACAAAGAGCCGACCAACAACACCACGGCGATGGTGATCGTCTTCTTTTCGGCGCCCAAAGCCAAATGCAAAACCGTCAAATAGTGGCGCTTCAAAAAGGCGATCGGCTTGGTGTCGTGGTCGCTGCCGCCACGCAGCACATAGCTGCAAAGCACAGGCGACAAAAACAGCGACACCACCAAAGACACGGCCAATGCGATCGCAATGGTCAAAGCCAAAGGTGCAAACATCTTGCCTTCCATGCCCGTCAAGGTCATCAGGGGCAAGAAGACCAAGATGATGATGGACATGCCATAGACCGTGGGCTTGGCGATTTCACTGGTGGCCTCCAAGATGGTTCGCAGCCTAGACGCTCGGCTGGGGCCGGCTTGCCCCAATTTGTGGAAGACGTTTTCGACCACCACCACCGTGCCGTCGACCATCAGGCCGATCGCGATCGCCAAACCCCCGAGCGACATCAGGTTGGCCGACAAGCCCAGGTGGTTCATCATCATGAAAGTGACCAAGGGCGTGATGACGATGGTG
>JACDQO010000198.1 GCA_015657605.1 Limnohabitans sp.
CCTCGCTGCCCAAGGGCGCCACCGACACCGAGGCGTCCAGCGCCTCCAGCACGATGGTGAAGCGTTCGTGTGAGTTGCCAGTTGTTCGCGGATGCGGTTGGGCTCGGTGATGTCGGTCATCGACGTCATCCACCCGGTTTGTTTGCCTGTGGCGTCAATCAAGGGGGACACGTACATCCTTGCTTCAAACAACTGGCCGTTTTTACGCTTCACCCGGACCTGGAATCCCCCGGCCGAATGTTGTCCGCTGATTTCTTCTTCCAAACGCCGCATCAAGAGCTCGCGGTCTTGTTCTGGCCAGTAAGGGAAGGGCGCAACGGCGCCCACCAAGTCGGACTCGCTCCAGCCCGTCATGTGGCAAAAACCAGGGTTCACATAGGTGATGCGACCGCGCAAATCCAGCGCCCGCATGCCCGTCAGCATGGAATTTTCCATGGCGCGGCGAAAGTTGGTCTCGGCCACCAAGGCCTTTTGAGCCTGTAATCGCCTGCGGGTGTGTCGCCAGTTGGCGATCAGCATCCAGGCGGTCATCGCGCTCAACACACTGACCAGCCAAAACAGACCGCTGCCCACCAATCCCTGGGAGGTGCGCCAGGTTTGGGCGCGCAACACCAGGTCGTTGCCAACGGGGGAGACCGGGATTTCAAAGTCGTTGTGGGGCCTGTCGCTGCCCGGCAACAAGGACCATAAAGCCGCCCGAGAGGCGATCGATTGACCGGCCAGCAAGCGTCCTTCCCCGTCTTGAAGGGCGACGCATATTTGGCCAAAACCTCGGTGGGGATGCCATACCGCAGCAGCCCCTCCATGCTGTACTGCGCCATGATGACCCCATTGAACCGGCCTTGGTCATTGCTCAGTGGGGAGTGCAGCTGCAACACGTTCATGGGCGAGTCGCGATCGGCTTCTACGGTGATTTGTCCATAAATGGGCTGCATCAGGTCCCGGGCCAAGCTGAACAGGCTTTCTGTGTCGCCTGTCTTCAATGTGCTGCCTGTGCGCAACTGCTGGCTGGAGGAGATGCTGGAGATGCTTTGGTTGGCCACGATCCGCCGCCGGTCATCAACCCATGTGAGCGTTAAAAATTCTGGGTATTGCTGGACCAATGACTCCGAGCGGATCATGAATTGCTCGTACCGAATCTCACGGTTGGACACATCCCTGGCCAGGCGCATCACCTGTTCTTGTCTCTCCAGCAGGCGAAGCCTCAGGCGCTGCTGCGCGTATTCCACATCCCGTTTAATGGCTTCCTGTTCCCGTTCGACTTCTTCAACCCGCAGATACCAGAATGCACTGGCAATGGCGGCCAAAAACAAAACCACCGCGGCGACAGGGGCCAAGTTGGCAAAACGGTCTTGACGGTTGGGCGATTGCCGACGCCACCAAGACAACCACCAGGTCCAGGGGCTCACTTTTTTCACAACCGATGTGGTCTTGTTCAATTCCATCACCTGAGTTTAGAGGACTGACATGTCCCAACCGCGGCGCTGGGTACTTCACTTTTCATTAAAATTTCACTATACAAAACATGTCGGCATAATTTGAAATAAAAAGAAAAATATGGGAAAATTCTCGCCAGTTCAAAGAACATGACCCACAGGAGACAAACATGACAGCGGCAACACCACAGCAACCGGTGCAAGACCTCGACAGCCAAGAAACCCGTGAATGGATGGACGCTTTGTCCGCTGTGATCGAAAAAGCGGGCCCTGAGCGCGCCCACTTTTTGCTGGAAGGCCTGCTGGAAGAAGCCCGTCAGCACAGCATCGATTTGCCGTTTTCGGCCACGACGGGTTATGTCAACACCATTGAGCCCACCGAAGAAGCACGCTGCCCCGGCAACATCGAGATTGAAGAGCGCCTGCGCGCCTACATGCGCTGGAACGCGATGGCGATGGTGGTCAAAGCCAACCGCCACAACCCCGCTGACGGTGGCGACTTGGGCGGCCACATTGGTTCTTTCGCCTCGCTGGCCCACATGTTTGGTGCCGGTTTTAACCATTTTTGGCACGCCGAGAACGAAAACCATGGTGGTGATTGCCTCTACATCCAGGGCCATGTGTCGCCTGGTGTGTACGCCCGCGCTTATCTGGAAGGCCGCCTGACCGAAGAGCAGTTGCTCAACTTCCGCCAAGAAGTGGACGGCAAAGGCCTGTCGAGCTACCCACACCCCAAGCTGATGCCCGAGTTTTGGCAGTTCCCCACCGTGTCGATGGGCCTCGGCCCATTGATGGCGATCTACCAAGCCCGCTTTTTGAAATACCTGCATGCCCGCGGCATTGCCAACACCGAAAACCGCAAGGTCTGGGTGTTCTGCGGTGACGGCGAGATGGACGAAGTCGAATCGTTGGGCGCGATTGGCTTGGCCGCTCGCGAGAACTTGGACAACCTGATTTTTGTCGTCAACTGCAACTTGCAGCGCCTAGATGGCCCGGTGCGCGGCAACGGCAAGATCGTGCAAGAACTCGAAGGCGAGTTCCGTGGTTCCGGCTGGAACGTGATCAAGCTGCTGTGGGGCAGCGAGTGGGACAGCCTGCTGGCACGCGACAAGGACGGCGCCTTGCGCAAACTGATGATGGACACCCTGGACGGGGACTACCAGGCCTTCAAAGCCAACGACGGTGCCTATGTGCGCAAGCATTTCTTTGGCCGCGATCCGCGCACGTTGGAGATGGTGTCGCACCTGTCGGACAACGACATTTGGAACCTCAAGCGCGGTGGCCATGACCCTCAAAAGGTCTACGCCGCTTACCACCAGGCGGTGAACACCAAGGGTCAGCCGACCGTGCTGCTCATCAAAACCGTCAAGGGCTTGGAATGGGCAAGGCGGGCGAGGGCAAGAACACCGTCCACCAAACCAAGAAGTTGACGGACGACGACATCAAGTACATGCGTGACCGCTTCAACATTCCGATCCCTGACAGCGAGTTGGCGAATATTCCTTTTTACAAGCCCGCTGACGACACGCCAGAGATGCGTTACCTGCATGAGCGCCGCCAAGCCTTGGGTGGTTACTTGCCCAAGCGCCGCGCCAAGGCCGAAGAGAGCTTCACAGTGCCCTCGCTTGACACCTTCAAAGCCGTGATGGAGCCCACCGCCGAAGGCCGTGAAATCTCCACCACCCAAGCCTATGTGCGTTTCTTGACGCAACTGTTGCGCGACCAGGCCTTGGGCCACGCGTGGTGCCGATTTTGGTGGACGAGGCACGTACCTTCGGTATGGAAGGCTTGTTCCGCCAGATCGGTATTTACAACCCCGCAGGCCAGCAGTACACCCCGGTCGACAAAGACCAGGTCATGTACTACAAGGAAGACAAGGCCGGTCAGATTCTGCAAGAAGGCATCAACGAAGCCGGCGGCATGTCCAGCTGGATCGCTGCGGCCACGAGCTACTCCACCAGCAACCGCATCATGGTGCCGTTTTATGTGTACTACTCGATGTTCGGCTTCCAGCGCATTGGCGACCTGGCCTGGGCGGCGGGTGACATGCAAGCGCGTGGTTTCTTGCTGGGCGGCACCTCGGGACGCACCACTTTGAACGGCGAAGGCCTGCAGCACGAAGATGGCCACAGCCACATCATGGCCAACACCATCCCCAACTGCGTGTCTTATGACCCCACCTTCGCCCACGAAGTCGGCGTGATCCTGCACCACGGCTTGAAGCGCATGGTCGAGAAGCAAGACAACGTCTTTTATTACATCACCCTGCTGAACGAAAACTACGCCATGCCTGGCCTCACACCCGGCACCGAAGAGCAAATCATCAAAGGCATGTACATGTGCAAGCCCGGTGCGGCCGGAGACAAGCGCGTGCAGCTGCTGGGTTCGGGCACCATCCTGCGCGAATCCATCGCCGCGCAAACCCTGCTGGCCACAGACTGGGGCATCCAGGCCGATGTGTGGAGCTGCCCAAGCTTCAACGAACTGACCCGTGACGGCCAAGACGCCGAGCGCCACACATGCTGCACCCCATGGAAACACCCCGCAGTGGTCGTTCGTGGGCCAACA
>JACDQO010000002.1 GCA_015657605.1 Limnohabitans sp.
CGTTCGCGCTCACCCGGTCGAAATCGCCAATCACGGTGAGCTGGTTGGCCTTGCCACCATAAGTGGCCGATGCGGCGTTGGCGGCGGCGGTGTTTTCGTGGCCGGTGTAGGCCACGCGCACCAAATATTCCTTTTCCATCTCGGAGTCTTCACCGATCAGCTGACGCGCCACGCGGCCGTCTTGCGTCAATACCAGCAGACCTGTGGAGTCGATGTCCAGTCGCCCAGCCGGAGCCAAGCCGCGCAGGTGTGGCGGGGTGAAGCGCAATTTAGACGGGTCGCCGCCCCAATGGCTGCGCGGGTTGATCAGGGTGATGGCCGGTTCGTGCCCGTCTTCGGCCTGGCCGCTCACATAGCCCATGGGCTTGTGCAAAAGAATAGTCACTTGCCGGTCTTGCTGTTGCTCGGCGGCTTTGTCGATGGTGATGCGGTCCGACAACGTGACCTGCTGGCCCATGCTGGCGGGCAGGCCATTGACTTTGACCCAACCTTGCTCGATCCAGGCATCGGCTTCGCGGCGCGAGCACATGCGCAACTCGGCCATGCGCTTGTTCAGGCGCGAGGTGCCAGTGGGCGCAGCGGCTTCGCCTTTGCCTTCGGGGCGGGGGGCGCGTTTGAATGCCGGGGGCTGGGTCATGGGTGTGCAGAATCAAAAATGGGACGAATGGGCAAGGCTGCCTATGTCCCTTTTTTTACTGCCGACTATTCAGCGCGTGTGTGCGAAAAAGTGCGCCAAGTCCTTGAGTTGCGCATCGTTGATGCCATACAAGGCTGCGGCCATCACCGTGTCTCGGCCAGGACCGGGTTTGTCACGGTATTCCTTCATCACGTCCAACAAAAACTGTTCTTGCTGGCTGGCCAAGCGGGGGACCTGGTCACGGCCTTGGTACTGCGGCAAATGGCAGGTGCCGCACAGAGCCGACTTGGCCAGCTCTCTGCCACGCTCCAGGCTGGCCTTGTCAACACGGCCTTTGGCCGCAGGGGGTGCCACTTGCGCAGAAAAGTAGGTGGCCAAGGCCACCAGTTCGGCATCCGAGACCCCGTCGAGTGAGCCCTTCATGGCCGGCACATCCCGTAAGCCCTCTCGAATCAGCACCAATTGGTTTTCGATGAAGGTTTTGGGCTGCGCCGCCAGCGAAGGGATGCTGGGGATTTGAGACACACCTTGCGCACCATGACAGGCCACACACTGTGCGGCCCGCTCTGGCGCTTGGATGCTGGCATTGACCTGGGCAGTGCCCTTGAAGGCGGTCTGGGCCAGCGCGTGTGGCGCGGCCCAGACGCAGGCCCCGGTCAGGCCGCCAAAAACCTGTCTTCAATGTCCAGCCATCAGGGCTTGGCATACGAGATGCGGTAAATGGCACCCAGTTGCTCGTCAGAGACCAGCATCGAGCCATCGGGCATTTGCAGCATGTAAGCTGGGCGACCCCAGAAGCTGTTGTCTGCATCGTCCTTGAAGCCGGTCAAGAAAGGTGTGACCTTGGCGTTCTTGCCTTCGGCATCGGTGTTGACCACCACCACGTCAAAACCCAACTTCTTGGTGCGGTTCCACGAACCTTTGCGGGCCACAAACATCATGTTTTTGTATTCCGCAGGGAACATATTGCCGGTGTAGAAGGTCACACCCATCACAGCAGCGTGAGGACCCATGTTGGTGACTGGCAAGGTCACGCCATCGCAGGGCTTGTCTTTCTTGATGTCTCGGTCAGGCACACCGGTAGCGTGGCAGTAGGGGAAGCCGAAATTCAAACCGGTTTTGGACATGCGGTTGAGTTCGTCATCGGGGGTGTCATCGCCCATCCAGTCACGGCCGTGGTCGCTGAACCACATCTCCTTGGTGACGGGGTGCCAGTCAAAACCCACGGTGTTGCGCACGCCAGTAGCGATCACTTCCATGCCGGATCCGTCGGCGTTGTAGCGGCGAATCTGTGCATATTCAGCACCAGGCTCGCAGATGTTGCAAGGCGCACCGAAAGGCACATACAGCTTGCCGTCTGGGCCAAAGCTCAGGTATTTCCAGTTGTGGTGTTGCAAGGGTGGCAGCTTGAAGGCGGCGGTCATGTCCACCGGCTGTGCGTTGGGGTTGGCTTCAATGCCGTCGTAACGCAGCACTTTGTCGATGGCCATGACATACAAAGAACCTTTGTGCATGGTGACAGCAGGCTGGTTCAGCTTGTCGACCAGCACGCGGCTGCTGCGCTCTTTGCCGTTGTCGCTGATTTCATAAACACGGCCCAGACCGCGTGTGCCTGCGTAAATCTTGCCGCCTTCGCCACGGCTCATGGCCCTGACGCCGGGGGTGCCGGTGGACCAGATTTCAATCTTGAAGCCTGGCGGCAACTTGAGTTTGTTCAGGGGAATGTCGGCCGCAGGTGTGACGGTCAGTTTCCCTGGCAAAGGCGCCAGTGTGGAGTTGGCCATGTCGGCGGGCATGCCTTGCTTCCAGGCCGGAGGCGGCGCGGCGGGGGCGGCTGTTTGGGCCATGGTTTGGCCGATGCCGAGCGACAAAACGGCGGCGCAAACTGCAATCTTCTTGAACATCAAAATAGCTCCTGAAAAGTTGACAAAAGAACTTTCGAGAGCGTAGTTGCATCAAATCCCCAGTCGTACAGGGTTATTGCTGAGGACAATTGATTTGGCGTCGCGCAAATGACTCGGGTCAAGGCCTCAAAAAGAAGCGGTGCGCAGGCCTTGTAAGTCCAAAATACGCAGGCCACCGTACTCGACACGGATGAGTTGGCGCGCTTCCAGCACGCGCAGGGCCTCGTTCACCCGCTGACGCGACAAGCCCACCAGGTAGGCCAGCTCTTGTTGGGTGATGCGCAGCACTTCACCGACGCCCGAAAACAGCACCGGGTTGAACAGCGCGGCCAAGTGCCGTGCCAGGCGCAGTTCGGGGCTGGTCATGCGGTCCATTTCTCGCGCTGCAATGAACTGGCCCAAGCGCTCATTGAGTTGCTGCATGATGAACCGGTTGAAACCCAGCGAGTGATCGATCAGCCAATGAAAGGTGTCGACGGGCATGCC
>JACDQO010000199.1 GCA_015657605.1 Limnohabitans sp.
CCCGCGGGCTCTAAAAAGTCCCGTGCATCCCCTGTGGCTCCGGTCATGGCCCGCACGCGCTGACCCAGCTGCTCTTTGACCTGCGACGACAGGTGCGCGCGCACCGCTCAGCCATGTCTGCGCCCAAGCTGCACAGCGCTGGCGCTGGGTTGGGGTTTTGGGGCTGGGGCTGTGCGGCAGTCAAGAGCGCCTGAATCAAAGAAGTTGGTGTCATGGGCCCGTGGGTACTCAAAGAGGTGCCAGTGTGTGGCACCGCTCCTTGGATTGCACGGCCACCCTGAAAGGCCGTGGGTTCAGGCTGGATTTGGGCCCTTGGCGGTGACCAATAACCATGTGTCTATCAGGACCATTCAGGGCGATCCCGGCTTGGATGTGGGGTCATGCCCGAACATGCGCAGCTGAAATTGGAGACACCCCATGGCTTGGCTGGATTTTTTGAAAAATGGCAACGAACTGAGCGAACTCTTGATCGAGGGCCAAAACCCTTATGGATCACAACTGCTCAAGCAATCCGATGTGGACCAAATGCGCGACCACATCCAGCCCACCGAGCGGGTCTTGGCCTATGTGTTGGGCCGTGTGGTGCTGGCAGGGCGTGGCCTGTGGTTGTTGACCGACCAGCAGTTGTTGGTCTCAGAAAACGACACCGGCAACGTGGTGCATCACTTTGCTTTGAAAGACATCACCGAGGCCGAATGCGTCAAGGGCAAGTACGGTTACACCCTGCGTGTGACGGTGGCAGGCCAGCTGCGCAGCGTGTACGGTGCATCGGCCCATTTGGCAGCGGTGTTTTACCGGGCGCTGGGCCAAAAGGTGCGTTGCACGCCGGTCTTCAAGCCTTCGGCGTTGGACGCTGATGACGTGGCCGAAGTGGTGCACCACTTTTCGGATGCGGCTTTGCGCTTGCAACCTGTGGCCATGGTCAACGCGGACGCCCGCGCCTTGATCGCCCAGTTGGCCCAAGACGCTGCGAGCCAAGGCTGGCTGCAAGCCAGTGAGGCCAAGCAGGTGCGCGTGGCCGAAGCGGCGCACTGAAGTTCAAGGTTGGCTGGCTTCGATCCGTTTCAGGTCAAAGCCCAGTTGGTCCAGCTTGGCCAGCAAGGCTTGGTAGGTGGCTGCGGGCATTTGCGGCGTGCGTGACAAGATCCACAAATACTCGCGCTTGGGTTCGCTCACCACCACCCATTGGTAATCGGCGTCCAGATCGATGATCCAGTAATCCCCCCCAGACCATGGGGATGAAGGACAGCCAGGCGGGGGCAAAACGCACCTTCAGCTGGGGCGAAGTCGGGCCGCCGATTTGCCGTGCGGCCCCCAAGGCTTCGGTCCACTCGCCTTTGGCCGTTTTGCAGCGGTTCAGCACCTGCACCGCGCCGTCGGTTTGCAGTGTGTAGGTGGCTTGCGTGCTGCTGGCGCATTTCTTTTGAAACCAGTTGGGGTATTTGGCAACTTCGTGCCAGGTGCCCATGTAGCGGGGCACATCCACCGCCGCCACGGTTTTCAGGGGGGCCAGCTCGGCTTGCGCCGGCACGCTGAGCACACAGGCCCATGCCAGTGCCAAGCTTCGGATGGGGGTCAAAATTTTCATACAACGATCGGGTTCAAAGCCCCGTCCATGCTCATGCAAATGCCGGTGACGTAGCTGGCCTTGGGCGAGGCCAAAAACAGCACCGCGTTGGCGATTTCTTCAGGCTCGGCCATGCGGCCCAGCGGTATTTTGGCGACCGATTGCGCCATGACTTCGTCGGGGCTCAGGCCCTTGAGGCGCGCGTCGGCCGCAAAGCCTTCGTGCAGGCGGTCGGTCAAGGTCAGGCCAGGGTTCACCGCGTTCACGCGGATACCTTGCGCGCCATAGGCGGCGGCCAAGCCAGCGCTCACCAGCATGAGTGCCGCATTGGCCGCGCCACCGGGCAGGTGGATCGGGCTGGCCACTTTGCCGCCATTGCCCACCACGTTGACCACTGCGCCCTGGCCGCGTGCGGCCATGCGTTGGATGGTGGGCGTGATCATGTGGACATAGGTGAAGTACTTGGCCTGCATCGCGTCGGCAAAAGCCTCGGGCGTGAGTTCGGGGGCGGGCGTGCGCTTGGCTGCGCCGGCCGAGTTGACCAACACGTCGACCGGGCCGAATGCGGCTTCGGCCGAGTCCAAGGCCGCGAGCGCTGCCGATGCATCGCGCAAATCGGCGGCCACGGTGTGGATGCGTGCGCCGGGGCAGGCGGCCAGCAGTTGCTGCTGCGCCCGCGCCAGGTTGGCGCTGTCGCGCGAGACCAAGCTCACGCGGGCGCCTTCGGCCAAAAAGCCCTGCGCACAAGCCAGGCCAATGCCTTTGCTGCCGCCGGTGATGAGGATGTGCTTGTCGCGAAGGTGAAGGTCCATGGGTCGCTCTTCTGCTGAAATGGAAAATTCTGATCTTGTCGATTTAATCACTCTTGTAAGAACTTCGCGCCATGACTTCCAAAACCTCTGCGCTGCGTGCGCGCTTGAACCAACCCGGCCTGGTGGTCGCCCCCGGCGTGTTCGACATGGTGTCGCTGCGCCTGGCCGACAGTTTTGGCTTTGATGCGCTGTACATGACCGGCTACGGCACCGTGGCTTCGCACATGGGCTTGCCAGATGCAGGCTTGGCCACTTACAGCGACATGGTGGGGCGCGTCACGGCCATGGCGGGCATGGCCCGAACACCGCTGATTGCCGACGCCGACACCGGCTACGGCGGCCTGCTCAACATGCGCCACACCATCCGGGGTTATGAAGCCGCAGGCGCTTGCGCCATCCAACTCGAAGACCAGGAGTTCCCCAAAAAATGCGGCCACACGCCGGGCCGCCGTGTCATTCCCATGGCCGACATGGTGCGCAAGATTCAGGTGGCGGTGGACTCGCGCGAATCCAAAGACTTTTTGATCATCGCCCGCACCGACGCCCGCACCACGCTGGGCCTGGACGAGGCGCTGCGCCGGGCCGAGGCCTATGCCAAAGCCGGGGCCGACATCTTGTTTGTCGAGTCTCCCGAGTCCGAAGAAGAAATGCGCCGCATTGGCCAAAGCTTTGACGTGCCACTGGTGGCCAATATGGTCGAGAAAGGCCGCACCCCGGTGCTGACGAAGCCAGAGCTGGAAGCGCTGGGCTACAAGATCGCCATCTTCCCGGTCACCGCTTTGCTGGCCGGTGTGCAGGCCATGACGCAGGTGTACCAACAGTTCAAGGACACCGGCTCGTCGGCCAAGGGCAGCACGCCCTTGTACGACTTCGCCGACCTGACCCGACTCATGGGTTTTGAAGATGTGTGGGCGTTTGAAAAGCGCTACGCCGAAACCGACTGATTACCCCCAAAAACCACTAGGAGACAACGATGACCAAGAAGACCACAACACCCCGCCGCCAATGGCTCAAAGCCGCCCTCAGTACCGGCCTGATGGCTGCTGCTTGTGCTGGCCTGACCCTGAGCGCCAGCACCGCCGCAGCGCAAGCCGCTTACCCCGCCAAACCGATTCGCTTGGTGGTGCCCTTTGCGGTTGGCGGCGTGACCGACACCAGCGGCCGATTGATTGCCGAGCAGCTGTCCAAGCGGCTGGGTCAGCAGGTGGTGGTCGACAACAAGCCCGGCGCCTCGGGCAACATCGGCACGCAAATGGTGGCCACGGCGGAGCCGGACGGTTACACACTGCTGCTGGGTTTTGACGGCACATGTGATCAACCCCACCTGTGTTCC
>JACDQO010000200.1 GCA_015657605.1 Limnohabitans sp.
GTCGCTGATTCTCGATCCGGTGGCATCCCGGTCGAAGTGCACCACCACGAAGTGGCAGGCGCTGGCCAGTGCGAAATCGGCACCAAGTTCTCCACATTGGTCGAGCGCGCTGACTGGACTTTGCTGCAAAAGTATGTGATCCACAACGTGGCCAATGCTTACGGCAAAACCGCCACTTTCATGCCCAAGCCTTACGCTGGTGACAACGGTTCCGGCATGCACGTTCACCAGTCCATCTGGAAAGATGGCAAGAACCTGTTCGCAGGCAACGGCTATGCCGGTCTGTCTGAGTTCGCTTTGTTCTACATCGGCGGCATCATCAAGCACGCCCGTGCCCTGAACGCGATCACCAACCCTGGCACCAACAGCTACAAGCGTCTGGTCCCTCACTACGAGGCGCCGGTCAAGTTGGCTTACTCTGCCAAGAACCGCTCGGCTTCGATCCGCATCCCCAACGTCGCGTCTGACAAGGCCCGCCGTGTGGAGGCCCGCTTCCCTGATCCATTGTGCAACCCCTACCTGGGCTTTGCGGCCTTGTTGATGGCGGGCTTGGACGGCATCGAAAACAAGATTCACCCCGGCGAAGCAGCGACCAAAGACCTGTACCACCTGCCTCCAGAAGAAGACAAGTTGGTGCCCACCGTTTGCTCCAGCTTGGACCAAGCATTGGACGCCCTCAACGCCGACCGCGCCTTCCTGACCAAGGGCGGCGTGTTCACAGATTCTTGGATCGATGCCTACATTGACCTGAAGATGCAAGAAGTCAACCGCAGCCGCGTGGAAGTGTCGCCGGTTGAGTACGACATGTACTACTCGCTCTGATGGGGAGATGTCCCTTTGCACGTCCCGTGCAATAGGCGCAAAGGACGGCTTCGGCCGTCCTTTTTTTCTGGTTCAATGTGGTTTTGATGGTGGTACGGCCCGTTGGCACAGGAGTTCAATCATGCTCAAGCTTCGACGTCTTCATCTCGAATTCAACATGCGCCAGCTGGTGGCGATGAGCTGGAGTGTGTCTGGCGCTGTCAGCATGTGTGCATGGGCTCAAGAGGCGATTTACCGTTGCGGTCACGAATACACCAATACCCCCCGTGATGTTCGCCAATGCGAACGCATGGCGCCGCAAGCCGTGACGGTCATCACCGGAACGCGGCCTTCACCCCCTCGCGCAGCTGCATCTGTTCCCAGCGCCTCGGTCACCGAAACGCGCACCAGCCCAGAGACACCGCGTACTGCGCAGCCACAACAAGCCGAGCGTGATCTGCACGCCCGCACCATCGTGGGTCAGGAGTTGGAGAAAGCGCGACAGCAACTCACCGTCTTGGTGCAGGAATACAACGATGGGGAGCCGGTGAAATGGGCCTCTGAGAGCCGTCACCACCAAAGGTACCTGGACCGCGTGTCTGCACTCAAGGCCTCCATCGAGCGCACGCAACGTGACATTGACAGTTTGCAACGTGAGCTCGACCGCCGTCCCGTGGTGGCCAGCACCCGCGCGCCATGAACAAAACCGCCCGTTTTCAGGCCTTTGACTTGTTGGCCACCCCCGTGGCGGTGATGCAAGGCCAAGGGCAGATCCGTTTTGTCAACGCGGCCTTGGAGGACGCTTTGGGCATGTCACGCCGCACCTTGTACGACATGCACTTCGCCGATTTTTTGTGGACCCCCAACCGCTCGTGTCCGCTTTGGTGGGGGCCCAGTCGAATGAGTTTGCGGCCTTGCGTTATGAA
>JACDQO010000201.1 GCA_015657605.1 Limnohabitans sp.
ATTTCGCCACGGTTGGCGATCAGTTATTTTTTTGAACATCTCAATTTCTCCAAACCACTTGGTTATCTACGGCATACAACTTGCAGGCAATGCCACGGCGTGCCTGGCAAAAACCCAATGCGCGACCCACGGCCCAATCGCCCGTGGCAAAGCCCGCGCCACCCGGTCCTATGGCAAAGGCGCGCGGTGAGGGGCTGGCCAGAAAACGGCTGTACAGGTTTTGCCGGGTCTCGGCACCCACCGGCACTTTGTCGATCTCGTCCACTTGAGCGAAACCACTCGGCTCAGGGACCGGTGGCAACGCGGGCTGGGTGTACCCGGCCTTGGCCAGAAAAGCATCCACCAAGGGCACCCAGCGGTCCATGTCGATGCTGAACCCCGAGTGACCATCTTGGCCCACGGGCGCGAGTTGGTGAAACTCGGCTTGCCCACCACCGTCAAGCCAGGCGCGATGCCAATCACGAGGTGCTTGCGCACCCCAGAACAAATCGTTTTCCCAATACAGCCACAACATGGGCACTCGGGCTTGGGCTGCGCGGGCCTTCCAGAGTTGGCCAATTTGAACGTTCGCACAAGAACGTCCCGGACGGCCCACCGGATCGCCACCGGTGCCGCCTGAGAAATTGACGGCCCCTTGCAAGCCTGCAGGGTTGCGCCAGGTGGTGGCCACCGTGGTCAAGCCGCCGACCGATTGGCCCATGACCCACCAACGCGAGGCGTCGACGAAGGGCAAGCTGCGCGCAAATTCGGCCACCGCGATCACTTGGTCCGATGCGGCCAGGCTCATGGGTTCGATCCGGGGCTGGCTGCAGCCGCCGTTGGTTTCCGGATCAAAACCATCGTAGGTCTCGCCATAGCCCACACGGGTGGGCACCATCACCACAAAACCCTTGCCCACAAAATACCTAGCCTGCTGCTCATACCGAAAGCGTGTCGGCTGGGCCATTTTTTCGCGGCTGGTGGCGCGGCCATGGTTGAGCACCACCATCGGAAATGGCCCATCCCCTGCGGGCTTGAACACTGTCACCGGGATCTGGCGCTGCTCGCGGCGGCCGTAAAGGTCCTGCACCGAAACCGGCACACGGTGAACGACTTCATGCAGTCTTTGGCGACCGGCAACTCGGCAGGGGTTTGCGCATGCGCCCAAACCGCCCACCAGCAAGCACCCAAGCCCAGCAGACCACGAAGCAGTTTCATAGCCATGCGCTCAGGGCAGCAGCCAGTTGGGTTTGCGTTTTTGCAAAAAGGACTGAACGCCCTCTTTGCCCTCAGCACTGGCGCGGATGTCGGCAATGCCCGCCACCGTTTGCGCCACCAGTGCGTCGTTGATCTCGCGTTCGGCCACGTCTTGCACCAGCTTTTTACAAGCGCGCACGGCGTTGGGGCTGGCGTTCACCAGCGCTTGGGTGAGCTCAGCCACTTTGGCGTCCAGCGCATCGGCGTTCACCAGCTCGTGCACCAGACCGATGCGGTGCGCTTCGGCCGCACCAAAGCGCTCGGCCGTCAAAAAGTAACGGTGCGCTGCACGGGTGCCCATGGCGCGGATCACATAGGGGCTGATGGTCGCGGGAATCAGGCCCAACTTGACCTCGCTCAGGCAGTAATGCGCCGTGTCCACACTCACCGCCATGTCACACGCTGCCACCAGGCCCATGCCGCCCGCGTACACATCGCCTTGGACGCGTGCGATGGTGGGTTGGGGGCATTCATAAATCGCACGCAGCATGGCTGCCAACTCGCCGGCATCGGCCAGGTTTTCGTCCCGGGTGTAGTCGGCCATTCGGCGCATCCAGTTCAGGTCTGCGCCGGCGCAAAAAGCAGGCCCTTCGGCAGCCAACACCACGCAACGCACGGCGCTGTCTTGGGCCACCGCCAGAAAAGCATTTTTCAGCTCGGCAATGACTTCGTCGTTGAAGGCGTTGCGCACATCCGGGCGCGACAGCGTGATGGTGTGCACGCCGCCTTGGGTCGAAATTTTCAGGGCGTTGCTCATGCTTTGGGTGCCTGTTCTGCCAAAAGGAAATACACCATGTCGAGTTCTGGGCAAGGCTGGCCCATGGCGGTGAGTGCCGCCGTGATCTGGCCACGGTGGTGAGTGGCGTGGTTGAACACATGCGCCAAGGTGGCTGCAAACGGCAAGGACAGGGGGTCGCCCTTACTCGTGCGGTAGTCCAGTTGACCGTCAAAACGCTCGGTGGGCCAACTGGCGATCAATGGCGTCCAGTTGGCCGATCCGCCCTTGAGCGCCTGCGCCAGGCGTTCGCGGTGGGGTTCAATTTCGGCATCCAGCGCCAGCACCGGCGATGCGCCTTTGGCAAAACGCGGGTACCAGAGCAGGTGCTCGGCCACCAGCATGTGGTTCAGCGTGCCGTGGATGCTTTTGAAAAAGAGGCCCACGTCGCGCCGATACTCTGCATCCGGCACGCGCGAGACCGCCTCGAGCAGGCGGTGTGTGGCCCAGACGTGATAACGGGCTTGACCGCTGAAGTGGGCATGCCAAGTCGATGAGGTGTTCATTGTGGCCATGTGTCCAACCCTCCCAAAGTTTTCAGCGATTCAAAATCCGCGTCACGGTGCAGCAGCGCATGGCCGTGCGTCATGCAGTGGCTGGCCAGCAGCACGTCAATGGGACTGCGCACGGTGCGGCCCTGGCTGCGCAATTGCCTATAACGCTCCGCCGCCTTCAACACAGGCGCTGTGCCCCCAATTTCCACCTGCGGCAATGCGCCCATGAGGTTTTGGGCATCGCGCATCAAGGCCCCTTCGCGAAAACCACGCATGACCTCGAACAGCACCAGATCGGCCATGCCGACCTCCACACTGGAATCACCCAAACAACGGGCCAAGGTCTGGCTTTGCGCACTTCGCCCATCACGGAAGAAGTCGATCCAGACGCTCGAATCCACCAAGATCATGGGGCCTTGCTCCGTTTTACAGCGGTCGGTTTTTTGGCTTTTGCCGAGCGTCCGGTCGTGGCTGCAGGCTTGGGTTTCACCTTGTACGCGCCCTTTGGCTCTTGGACGGCCATGGCCGAGGCCTCTGGTGTGCGCGCCTGTGCCCAAGCGGCGTCTGAGTCATCCCATTGCAACTTGCCACGCAAAGCCAGCAAACCGTTGTAGATCTGCCGGCGACGAACCAGGCGCAAGCCCTCTTCGACCGCTTCTTTTTTGGTCTTGAAGCCGCCCGCAGCCATGGCTGCAGCCATCAAGTCGTCGTCAATTTCAATGTTGGTTCGCATGATCCCAGTCCATTAATGTGTATGAATTTACAAAATCATACACATCACATGCGGAAAAGTCCAAATTTGGTCTCGGGAATCGGGGCATTCAGCGATGCGCTCAAGCCCAGCGCCAGCACGCGTCGGGTATCGGCCGGGTCGATGATGCCGTCGTCCCAGATGCGGGCGGTGGCGTAGTAGGGGTGGCCCTGCACTTCGTACTGCTCTTTGATGGGGGCTTTGAAGGCCTCTTCTTCTTCCATGCTCCACTGGCCACCTTTGCCTTCGATGCCGTCGCGCTTGACGGTGGCCAAGACACTGGCCGCCTGCTCGCCGCCCATGACACTGATGCGGGCGTTGGGCCACATCCACAAAAA
>JACDQO010000202.1 GCA_015657605.1 Limnohabitans sp.
CACACCTGCAGCCCCCACCGAGTTGACCGTCCGACGCCTGAGCGTGGACCTGAGCCAAGGTTTTTCTCGCCACTGGAACGGCGGTGATGCGTTTTTGACGGCTTATGCCAACGCTTTGTCGATGAGCTTTCCCGTTGGAGAGCAGTCTTTCATCGACGCGGTCAAAAATGGCGCTAAAAACCTGCCCGACACCCCTGAGAACGCCGAACTCAAAAACATCGCCAAGGGCTTTGTGGGGCAAGAAGCCACCCACCGCCACCTGCATGCGCTGTACAACGCCCACTTGGAAAACAAGGCTTTGTCAACCACTGGGGACCACGGGCCGAGCAGCGACTGAAAAAAGGACGCGAAGAGTTTTTCAGCAAAAGCGACAAAGGTTACCTGCACGAGTTGGCCATCACCGCCGCTTTTGAGCATTACACCTCCATCTTTGGTGACCTGACTTTGGACCGCCTGGACCAGCCCGGCGACTGGTTTGCCAAGGCCGAAGACCCGCTCAAAACCTTGTGGCGCTGGCACGCGGCCGAAGAGTCCGAGCACAAATGCGTGGCCTTTGACCTTTACCAACGCTTGGGTGGCAATCACCAGTGGCGCATGCGCTGGTTCTGGTATGTCACGGTGCAGTTCAGCACGGACGTGTTCCGCCAGACTGTGAACAACCTGTGGCACGACAAGACGCTGTTCAAGCCTTCCACTTGGTGGTCGGCGTCCAAGTTCTTGTTCGGTCGCCACGGCATGGTTTGGCGCGTGGCTAAGCCCTTGTGGGCTTACACCCGCAAAGACTTTCATCCCATGCAAGTGGGCAGTGCCACGCTGTCGCAAGACTGGTTGCAGAGCCACTCTGACCAGTGGCGTGCAGTGGGTGCACCGACTTCATCAGCAGCCTGAAACCTTCGCGCACAGGGTTGCGCTCCTACAAAAAAACAGCGCTCAGTCGCTGACCAAGGCCCGCACCCAGTCGGGCAGGGTCACCGCCTTTTGGTTGGGGAAATCCACCCAAATCGTGGTCGCCCCGCCTGCGGCAAAGATCACCCCAGGCTGGTCGGTGCGCTCCAAAGTGCACCAACTCTCAAACGTGGTGCGGCCCGGGTCGCTCACAAACATCTTGGCCAGGATGTCGCCCGGAAACTCAAACTGTTTGTAGAAATTGCAAAACGCGTTGACGATGACGGGCCCCTGCCCTTGTGGGTTGACTTGGCAACCGATGGCCTCAAACCAGTCAATGCGCAGCGTCTCCATGTAGCGAAAGTACACCGTGTTGTTGACATGGCCCATGGCGTCCATGTCCCCCCAGCGGATGGGGATCACCAACTCAAAAACTTGCTTTTTGTGCTCAGGCAGCTCCAGCTTCATGGCATGGCCCTCAGACCGCGAAGCCGTCGTCGGCCGACACCACCGCGCCATTGATGAAGTGGCTCTGGTCGCTGGCCAGCAGCATCAGCAAAGCGTCCAGGTCTTGCGGCTGGCCCACGCGCTTGCGCGGCAGCATGCTGATGAGCTTTTGGCCTTGCTCGGTTTGCCAGTGGTGGTGGTTGATCTCGGTGTCGATGTAGCCCGGGCAGATCGCGTTCACGTTGATGCCGAACTTGCCCCACTCCACCGCAAAAGCCTTGGTCATCTGGATCACGGCCGATTTGCTCATGCAGTACACCCCAATTTGCGGCAAGACCTTCAGGCCCGCCATCGAGGCGATGTTGATGATGCGCCCGCCGGTGAAACTGCCAGGCGCCGCCCCCTTGGCCCGGGC
>JACDQO010000203.1 GCA_015657605.1 Limnohabitans sp.
CAGGTAACTTTGCCAGGCCGGTGCGGAGCTGGTCGACTTGCCGGGTGCTGCATTGGGGGGCAGGCTGGTGGTGTCGTTTGGCATCAGGGCCAGCCATTCGTCCACGTCCAGTTGGTCCAGCACCACTTGGGCCGTGACACCCGAATCGGGCCATGCGGGCATTTGCTGGGCAGGGATGCCAACACCCCAAACACCGCGCACCACCTGAGGCACTTTGCCCGTCAAGTTGCGCAGGTAGCCCACACGCACCGTGTCGGCCCAAGTCACTTGGATGAGGTCATGCGGTCCGGATTTTTCTTGTTGAGAGCGCAAAACGATGTTCAGTGGCCGGGCGCTGGCCGCCGATTTGCCCAGCGGAGCAGGCAGGTGAACCGCCATGCCCTCCAAGCTGCTGTTGACGGACAAATCAGGTTTGCCGTCGCGCCAAGCCAGTTGCGCTGTGTAGTTGGCGCTGCCTTGGGCGTGCAGAGCCAGCCAGTCCAGTGGGTAGAACTCTTTGGCGGTTCGCAAGCCTTCGGCGCCCACACGGCCACGGGCTTGAAATTCGATGCGCGCTGGCGAGGCGGGTTGGCTGCTGGACGGGCGCATGCCGCCCTCCAGAGACACAGGGCCACCCCAAAGCTGGGCCTGCAGTTGGCGCAGATCAAAGCCTGTTTCTTGAAACTGCAATTGGCCTTGTATTTTTTCCAGCCAAGGTGTTTCGGGCTGTATGCGCAAATCAACGCCCTTGAAGACCACGTTGCCCCGCACTTTGCTTTGTGGCAGGTTGAGCAAGGGCAAATTCAATTCAAACTGGGTTTGCATGTCCCCTCGCACTTGGGCTTCGCTCAGCACGCCAGACAGCAAGTTGTTCAATGCCGATTTTTGAATAAGCCCCAAAACCAGTGGCGCACTGCTGCTGCTTTCGGCCCGAACCTGCAGGAGGGCTTGTTGGGTCATGTCGGCGATTTCCACCAGTGGTGCGGTCAGCACGACGGCCTGACTGCCTTCGCCGGCCCGTGCGCTGGCTTCGCTCAGGCGCATGCCTGCACGGTCGAACACCAGTCGACCTTGCAAGTCGCTCAGCCGTGGCCATGGCGCGCCGCCTGTGGGCAACAAGGCAGAGGGCACCATGTCCAACACCACGTCTTTGATGCGCCCCGAAAAACGGAATTCACCGTCTTTGGGTTCTTTGAATGGGAGCTTGGCCAAGTCACCCTTGATGTTGACCTTGACGTCCGAATAAGTGCCTTTGACCAAGGCGTCTCGCAGGTAGTCGCGCACAGAAGCGGGCAACGTGAGTGGCAAATACCGGTGAGCCGCTGAGGCATTCACGGTGTTGAACTTGCCGTCCAGCGTCAACGCGCCAGGCCCTTGGGGTGTGCTTTGCCATTGGCCTCGCCATTCGCCTTGCAGGTCGGCATTGGCCATTTTCAGAGTCCAGGCGGGCACTTGCCAAACAGGGCCCTCTGGGCGAGACAGGCGTGTCCAACGCGCACTGGCCTGCAGCTTTTGCAGGGGCACCTCTGCGGGCGAGAGCACACCAGGCAGCCACACGGCGCTTTTGTCGCCCATGCGCACATCCATCAGCCCGCCATCGTGTCGCACCTCCATGTTGACATCGGCACCGCGCACGCCGGGCAACTTCCCCCACAGCGTGGTGGGCATGCCGACCACACCCTGCGCATCGGGCTGCCAGCGCAGGCCTTGGATGCTGGCTTTGGCTTCGTAGGTTTCAGGGTGGGGCCATTGACCCTGCCAGCGCAAGTGCAGTTGCGAGACCAAGCCCGACAAATCGCGCGCTTGGAAAGCCGGGTGGATGGCAGAGGCCTGTGGCAGGCGCAGGGCCATTTCACGCAGTGCGTGCAAGTCCAGTTGATCGGCCTGTAAAACGCCCTGTGCAGGACGTGGCCCTTGGGCTTGGGTGTAGTCCAACGAGACATTGCCACCTGGCCAGAGCAAGCCTTCGTCGTTGACGAAAGACAGGCCTTGTGTGTTGGCTAGAAAACCTTCTTTGTGCACCTGAATGCCAAAGCGCCCAGACAAGCGCTCAAACGCCAAGGGCAAGCCTTGATCACTCAATCGGGCTTGCAGGCCAACTAAGCTCACGTCGGCCGTGGCCCCTTGCCACTGTCCTTTGTCCACATCGGCCCAAAGCCGCAAGGTGCCCTGCCCTTGTAATTGTCCCCAGTCATTTGTCCACGCAACAGGCAAGGCCGTGCGCATGGCTGCCAAATCGAGCTGGGGGAAAAAAGCGTAGCTTGGCCCAGACCAATCGGCGAAGCGGCCAGCACGGGTCGACAAAACCTTGCGCTTGAATTGCCCCATCAGCACAAAGCGTTCACCCCATGCGCTGGGCGGTGTCGCATCAACGCGCAGGCTGTGTGCCCGAGACGAGTTGCGGATGAGCACATCCATCTCTTGCAAAACCACAGGGGGGCTGGATGGGGCCAGGGTACTTTCGACATCCGCCACATGCCAGCGCAACACGCCCGCCCGGACAATGACTTCGCGTTGAGAAAAAAGCCAGTCTGCGGCGGCCGAATCGGCCTGCAGGGTCGGGCCCCAAATCATGCCGCCCACTTGCCAAAGCCCATCGGGCGTTCGCCGAATGTCCAGCTCGGGGGCGTCCAGCACCAGTTGGTCCAGCTGCCAAAGCAGGGCCGAGCGCAAGCTCAGGGCCACGGTCACCTTGGGCAAAAGCACAGCTGGCTGGTTTTCTTTGTCGAGCAATTCGATGTCGCGCAGCTCAAAAGACGGCACCCAGCCCGTGCTTTGCGCGGTCACCGCACCGATCCGAACCGGAATACCCAGGGATTGACGGGCAAGGCGTTCCATCGCGGGGCGGTATTCGTCGATTCGCGGCACAATCCAAAAATGCAAGCCAGCCCAGGTCATGCCCAGCACCAGACCTGTGACCAGCAAGCCCCACAAAAACAGCTGAACCCCTCGGCTCAGCCAGCGCTGCAGACGGGGTTCGATGGGGGACAAAGCGGGTGAATGCGGCACAAACGTACGAATTTGAAAGTCAGCAGGAATTATGACCCGCAGCCAAACGATGGATGACAGTGACAGCACTCTGGTCCCGCTGGGTCATGGGGCCTTGCCGTTGGCCGAGACCGAGGCGCACCGGTATTCGCGTTTTGTTCAGCGTCTGCATCGCCGTTATGCCGACGTTTTGCCTTTGCTCGCGCCGGCGCCCCGACCCGTGAAACGCTGACGGCAGGGTTTATGGCCCTGTCGAGCACGGGCCTTGACACCTCTGCGGCGCTGCGGGTTTTGCGTCAACTGACGCTTGAGCGCTTGGCGCAGCTCGATTGCGCCCAGCAGGCGCCTTTGGGCAGCGTGACCCGAAGCATGACCTGGCTGGCCGAAGTCACCCTTGACATCGCTTGGCAGCAAGTCATGGCCGATCTGGACGCCCTGCATGGCGCGCCCACCAAGGCCAATGGCCAGCGGGCCGAGATGTGGATCATCGGCATGGGCAAGCTGGGGGCCCGCGAGCTGAACGTGTCGAGCGACATCGACCTGATTTATGTGTACGACGAAGACGGTGAGACGCTGGGCAACAGCGAAGGCCGCAACAAGGTCTCGTGCCAGGAATACTTCACCCGGGCGGTCAAGCGCATGTACGCCCTGATTGGCGACACCACCGAACACGGCTTTGTGTTCCGGGTTGATTTGGCACTGCGCCCCAACGGCAATTCCGGTCCCAGCGTGGTCTCGCTGGACGCACTGGAAGAGTATCTGCTGGTGCAAGGCCGCGAGTGGGAGCGCTTTGCCTGGATGAAAAGCCGCGTGGTGGCCCCCCGAAGCGCGGTGGTCAGCGGCTCGGCCAGGGCTGCGCGCCGTGGTGCTGCCTTTTGTATTCCGGCGATACCTCGACTACAACGTGTTCGAGTCGCTGCGCACCTTGCACCAGCAAATCCGTGACCACGCGGCCAAGCGCAGCGCGGGCCACCCTGAACGCGCCAACGATGTGAAGCTGTCACGCGGCGGCATCCGTGAGATCGAGTTCACCGTGCAGCTTTTGCAGGTGGTGCGGGGCGGGCAGTTTCCCGAACTGCGCACCCGCCCCACGCTGGATGCGCTGCAGCGCGTGGCCAAAGCGGGGCTCATGCCCCAAGCCACGGCCGATGCCTTGGGTGCGGCTTATGTTTTCTTGCGCCAGGTGGAGCACCGCATCCAGTACCTGGATGACCAGCAGACCCATGTGCTGCCCACCCGCGACGATGACCTGGCCTGGATCGCTCAGACGCTGGGCTATGCGGGCACCTGTGACTTTTTGAGTGCCTTGGACGCGCACCGCGAAGTGGTGGCGCAAGAGTTCGACACCTTGCTGGGCAGCGATCGCGATTGCAAAACCTGCAACGGCAAAAATGGAAAAAATGGCAGCGTCCGCGAGCACGCTGAGCTGGATGCTGTCCTGAGTGATTTCAAGGGCCCGGTGCGCGAACGCTTGGCCCAGTGGGGGGACAGTCCTCGCGTGCTGGCCTTGCGTGAAGACGCGCGGGGCCGGCTCACGCGTTTGTTGCAGCGCACCGCGCAGTGGCTGGCAGAAGGCCGCATCACTGAAATATCGGTGCTGCGCATGGCCGACTGGATCGAGCCTTTGCTGCGCCGTGAAAGCTATCTGGCCTTGATGCTGGAGCGCCCTTCGGTCTACGAACGCCTGTTGCGTCTGCTGGGTGCGGCCCGATGGCCTGCGCGCTACTTGTTGCAACACCCTGGGGTGATCGACGAGCTGGCTGGGGGCAATTTGTTCCAGACCCGTTTTGACGCGGTCGAGTTCGAGGCCGAGCTGCAGGCCCGGCGTGTGGCCCTGC
Organism: Limnohabitans sp.; assembly: GCA_015657605.1. Taxonomy (GTDB): domain Bacteria; phylum Pseudomonadota; class Gammaproteobacteria; order Burkholderiales; family Burkholderiaceae_C; genus Limnohabitans_A. The sequence continues at coordinate 4,806 of JACDQO010000203.1, forward strand.
AACGCACGGGTGAAGACGACGAAGAAAGCCTGATGAACCTGCTGCGCCGTGCGCACCATGCCGAGCAGTTCCGCACCTTGGCACGCGATGTGGAGGGCGTGCTCACGGTGGAGCAAGTGGCCGACGACTTGAGCGCGCTGGCCGACGCCGTGTTGCGCGTGACGGCCCGCTGGTGCTGGGACCGCCTGAAAAACCGCCACCGCGAAGAGCCCGCCATCGCCATCATTGGCTACGGCAAGCTGGGCGGCAAAGAGCTGGGCTATGGCAGCGACTTGGACATTGTGTTTGTGTACGACGACGAGGAAGAGCGCGCCCAAGAGATTTATGCCGGGTATGTGCGCAAAATCATCAACTGGATGACGGTGAAGACCGCCGACGGAGATTTGTACGAGATCGACACCGCGCTGCGCCCCAACGGGAACTCGGGCCTCCTTGTCACGCGTTTTGAGGCCTATGCCGACTACCAGCAGCAACGTGGCAGCAACACCGCCTGGACCTGGGAACACCAGGCCATGACGCGTGCCCGATTTGTCATGGGTTGGCCGAGCCTTGCGCCCCGATTTGATGCCGTGCGCCACGCCGTCATCAGCGCGCCACGTGACGCGGTCAGCCTGAAAGCCGAGATTGTGGCCATGCGTGACCGGGTGCGCCAGGGCCACCCGGTCAAGCCCGAACGTTTTGATGTGAAACACAGCCCCGGGGGCATGGTGGACGCCGAGTTTGCGGTGCAATACCTGGTGCTGCTGCACACCGCCGCCCACCCTGAGTTGGCGGACACTTGGGCAATATTGCCTTGCTGCAAAGGGCCCAAGCCGTGGGTTTGCTGCCCCAGGG
>JACDQO010000204.1 GCA_015657605.1 Limnohabitans sp.
CCATCCAGTCGCAAAACTCCAGCACGTTGGTCCATCGGGCTGTAGCCACTTTTTCGTTGTCTTCGCCGTCGTACAGGTGCGACTCGTAGCCAATTTCTTTCAGCCAGTCCAACAAGAAAGCCAGCGCGGCTTCTTTGCCCAGGGTTTGGCGGGCGCGGTATTCCAGGTCGTTGATGTAACGGCCAAATTCGTGCAGGCCGGTGATGGCGCGGGCATTGACCGCGCTGGGCAAGCTGCCTGCAAACAGCGACTCGAACAGACTGAGCTTGTATTGCGTGGCGAAGGCGCCCAGTTGGCCCAGCGTCTGGTGGCCAATGCCGCGTTTGGGGCTGGTGATGGCGCGCAAAAACGCCGGGTCGTCGTCGTTGTTGATCCACAGCCGGAACCAGGCGCACAGGTCCTTGATCTCGGCCTTGTCAAAAAAGCTTTGTCCACCCGACACCTTGTAGGGGATGTTGGCGCGGCGCAGGGCTTGTTCAAACGGCCGTGCCATGTGGTTGGCGCGGTACAGAACAGCAAAGTCCTTGAACTCTCGATGCTTCGATTCGAGCGAATGCCCGCTGCGGATGGACTGGATGCGGGCAATCGCACGGTCCGCCTCGTGCTCTTCGTTCACGGCGTCGACCACGCGCACCGGCTCGCCTCGCCCAATTCAGAAAACAGGGTTTTGGGGTAGAGCTTGGGGTTGGGCTCGATCACGTGGTTGGCGGCGCGCAAGATGGCGCTGGTGGAGCGGTAGTTTTGCTCCAGCTTGATGACCTTTAAATTCGAGAAATCCACCGGCAGGCGCTTCAAGTTGTCGAGCGTCGCGCCGCGCCAGCCGTAATCGACTGGTCGTCGTCGCCCACCGCCGTGAAACGCGCGTGCTCGCCCACCAAGTGCTTGAGCACCTCGTATTGGGTGGCGTTGGTGTCTTGGTATTCGTCCACCAGCACATGGCCCATCTTGGCTTGCCAGCGTTCGCGCACCTCTGGAAACTCGGCCAGTAATTTCAGGGGCATGCCGATCAGGTCGTCGAAGTCCACGCTTTGGTAAGCGGTGAGCCGCTCTTGGTACAACGCCATGATGCGGGCGATCACTCGGGCGTTGTCGTCGGGCGCTTGTGCTGCGGCCTGCTCAGCGTTCAGCCCCATGTTTTTCCACAGGCTGATGGTCCACTGCCACTGGCGGGCGGTGGCCGCGTCGGTGGTGCCGCCGCAATCTTTCAAGATGCTGGTCACATCGTCCGCATCCATGATGCTGAACTGGGGCTTGAGGCCCAGCACATGGCCGTCTTCACGCATGATGCGCACGCCCAGGGCGTGGAAGGTGCAGATCAGCACATCCTTGGCACCTCGGCCTATCAGTTGCTTGGCCCGCTCGCGCATCTCGGCGGCGGCCTTGTTGGTGAAGGTGATGGCTGCGATGCGCTTGGGCTCCAGCCCGGCTTCGATCAAGCGACCGATCTTGTGCGTGATCACCCGCGTTTTGCCCGAACCCGCCCCAGCCAGCACCAGGCAGGGGCCAGAGACATAGTTCACGGCCTCGAGTTGGGCATTGTTGAGTCCGGCTGACATGGGGGAGGCGTGTGGAAACCGAGCGAGCGTTGCAAAGCGGGCCATGATAGCGGTTTGCCACGATCGCTTGTCTTCAAACGGCAGTCCATCAGCATGTCGACTCAGAGACTTTGTCTGCGGCCTTGGCTTCATGCTTTACCCCGACAATCGGGGCATGCTTGAAATTTTCCGCGTCACTTTTCCGTTTTTTGCGCTGGTTTTGTGCGGCTACCTGGCGGCACGGCTGCGTTTTTTGCCTTTGGAGGCCATTCCTGGCTTGAACGGGTTTGTCCTGTTTTTTGCTTTGCCTTGCATGTTGTTCAGGTTTGGTGCCGACACGCCGATTGCGCAACTGCTGGATGCCGGCGTGTTTTTCACCTACCTTTTTTGTGCTTTGCTCATCGTGGCCCTGAGCATTGGCATCAGCTTGAACCGCCGTGTGCGCTGGAACGATGCGTCCTTAGGTGCTTTGGTGGCGGCTTTTCCCAACACGGGCTTCATGGGCGTGCCTTTGTTGGTCGCTTTGTTGGGGGCACAAGCCGTGGGCCCTGCGATCGTGACCATCGTGGTGGATCTGGTGATCACGTCCTCGTTGTGTGTGGCCTTGTCGCGCATGGATGCCGCAGGGCAGCATGGGGCGCTGGTGGCTGCACGCAAGGCCTTGGGCGGGGTTTTGCGCAATCCGATGCCCTGGGCCATCAGTGCCGGTGCAGCGTTTTCTTTCTGGAATCTGGAGCTGATCGGCCCGGTGAACAAAACCGTGGGTTTGCTGGCCGATGCGGCCTCGCCCGTGGCCTTGTTCACGATCGGAGCGGTTTTGGCCCGTTCGGCCATGCTCTCGCATGAGCGCCCTGACGGCCCCTTGCGTGCCATCGACTACCTGCCGATTGCTGTGATCAAACTGGTCGTCCACCCTGTGCTGGTCTTGCTGGTGGGCTTGTCGGCGATTCAGTGGGGCGTGCCCCTAGAGCCCTTTGCCCTGCAGGTCATGGTCTTGGTGGCGGCCCTGCCCAGTGCCAGCAATGTGTCTTTGTTGGCCGAGCGCTTGGGCGCCGACAACGGGCGTATCGCGCGCATCATCATGGTGACCACAGTGGCGGCGTTTGTGACTTTCTCTGGGGCGGTGGATTTTTTCAAGGCCTAGCGGCATGCTGGCTTGTCCAAGGCGCTGCACCAGTCCATGTCTTTTGTAAGGCGTGGCGAAGGTCCAAAGCCCGTAAAATCAATGGTTCGCGCAAACTTTGCGCCCATTCAACCCTGGCCAGCTCGCCGCTGGCCTCGCTCAGGCCATGTTGACCTTCCAACAGATCATTCTCAAATTGCAGCAGTACTGGGACGCCCAGGGCTGCGCCTTGCTCCAGCCCTACGACATGGAAGTCGGCGCGGGCACCAGCCACACCGCCACGTTTTTGCGCGCCATTGGCCCCGAGCCGTGGAAAGCCGCCTATGTGCAGCCCAGTCGCCGCCCCAAAGACGGCCGCTACGGTGAGAACCCCAACCGCCTGCAGCACTACTACCAATACCAAGTGGTTTTGAAGCCCGCACCCAGCAACATCCTGGAGCTGTATCTGGGTTCTCTCGAAGCGTTGGGCTTTGACCTCAAGAAAAATGACATCCGTTTTGTTGAAGACGATTGGGAAAACCCGACGCTCGGTGCCTGGGGCTTGGGCTGGGAAGTTTGGCTCAACGGCATGGAAGTCACGCAGTTCACCTACTTCCAACAAGTGGGCGGCATCGACTGCAAACCGATCACCGGCGAGATCACCTACGGCCTGGAGCGCTTGGCCATGTATCTGCAGGGCGTGGACAACGTCTACAACCTGAAGTGGACCGACACCCTGAGTTATGGCGACGTTTACCACCAGAATGAGGTGGAGCAGTCCACCTACAACTTTGAACACTCGGATGCCGATTTCTTGTTCACCGCCTTCGGTGCGCACGAAAAACAGGCACAAAACCTGATCGTGCAGCAGTTGGCGCTACCCGCTTACGAGCAGGTGCTCAAAGCCGCGCACACCTTCAACCTGCTGGACGCGCGTGGCGCGATCAGCGTGACCGAGCGTGCCGCTTACATCGGCCGCATCCGCAACCTGGCCCGCAGCGTGGCCCAGAGCTATTACGAAAGCCGCGAACGTCTGGACTTCCCGATGGCCCCGCGTGAATGGGTTGCGCAAATGCCCAAGAAAGCCGCGTGAGGGAGAACAACATGACGACACAAAATTTGCTGGTGGAACTGTTTGTAGAAGAGCTGCCGCCCAAGGCGCTCAACAAACTCGGCGCTGCTTTCTCGGGTGTGCTGGCCGAGCAACTCAAGGCCCAAGGCCTGGCCGCAGCCGACGCGGTGGTGACCGCCTTTGCATCGCCCCGACGCCTGGCCGCGCATGTGACCGGGGTGCTGGCACAAGGTGCCGACAAGGCCGTGCAACAAAAGCTCATGCCCGTGGCCGTGGGCCTGGATGCGGCTGGCAACGCCACCCCCGCGCTGCTCAAAAAACTGCAAGCCCTTGGGGCCGACGTGAGCGACCCTGCGGCGGCTGTGGCCGCGCTCAAGCGCGCCCCGGATGGCAAAGCCGAAGCCCTGTTTTACGACAGCGTTGTCAAAGGCGCATCGCTGCAAGCGGGCCTGCAAAAGGCGCTGGAAGAAGCGCTGGCCAAGCTGCCGATTCCCAAAGTCATGCAGTACCAATTGGAAACCGATTGCGAGTTGCCCGGCTGGAGCAGCGTGAACTTCGTGCGACCCGCGCACAGCCTGATCGCCCTGCATGGCGCCGCCGTGGTGCCCGTCAAGGTGCTGGGCCTGACCGCCGGCAACAGCACCCAAGGCCACCGCTTTGAGG
>JACDQO010000205.1 GCA_015657605.1 Limnohabitans sp.
ACATGCTCGATCTCGATGCCCAGCACATCGGCCACGGCGGCGGCGTCCACAAAGTCGATGTTGGACGAGCAGTATTCGCTGTCATCGTCGTCTTCCCAGTTTTTCATGAAGATGCCAATGACTTCATGGCCTTGCTGCTTGAGCAAATGGGCCGTGACGGCTGAGTCGACGCCGCCGGACAGGCCTACGACCACACGTTTGAATTTGGACATGGTGTGATTATCCTTTGCGTGAATGGGACATGGCGATGGGGGTGAAGGCCTCGGTCTGGCAGATCGGCCGGATAATGACCAGCCTTGAAAGTTTGGAAGCCATGTTCAATCCTTGGTCGCAAGACCCCGACCGTCGGGCGCGTTGTCGCAACGCGCTGACACGCCTTGTGGCGTTCACCCACCGTGGCTTGGCCTTGGTGGGTGGGCTGGTGGCTGTCTTGTTGTTGTGGATATGGCTGCAGCCGCAATGGTTGCAGCCGCTGGAGCAGCGCTTGGCCACCTGGTTGAGAGCGCGCGATGTCTTGACTGTTTTTTGGCCCCAAAACACGGCCGAGCGAGCCACCGCCGTGCATTTGCAGGATTTGCCACCCCAGCAGGCTTTGGTGGCCAATTGGTTGGCGCGCAAGTACAAGGTGGCGCCTGAGCCTTTGGCTGCCTTGGTGGCCGAGGCCCATGAGCTGGCCAAGACGTCCAAACTGCCCGCACACCTGATTTTGGCGGTCATGGCCACGGAATCGAGTTTTCATCCCTATGTGCAAAGCCAATCCGGTGCTCAGGGTTTGATGCAGGTGATGACGGGCATTCATGCCCAACGTTACGAGGCCTATGGCGGGCGATTGGCCGCCTTTGATCCGGTGACCAACTTGCGTGTGGGGGTGGCGGTGCTGAGCGATGCGATCAAGCTGCGGGGCGGTTCGCTGGAAGATGGTTTGCTGTTTTACCTGGGGGGCTATGCCATGACCGAAGACAACGGCTATGTGGCCAAAGTTTTGGCTGAAAAAGCACGCCTTGACGCCGTTGCCGCTGGCAAAAAACCCCCAACTGATTGACTTTGGGGGTGGACTGGCAACGCCGGCTTGCGTGCGCCGACGCGCTCAGATTCGGCTGAAGAAAACCGCACTCATCACCAAACCGGTGGCGATGACCAGCCAACGCACCCAGCGCACCGGCAGACGCTTGGCCAAGCGTGCACCCACCCATCCTCCAGCGGTGGCCAAAACCATCATCCAGATCGCTTGAGGCCAAACAATGGCGCCCGCCAGCGCAAAAGCCAGCACGGACAGCAAAGACAACACAAAAGAGTTGAGGTTCTTCAGTGCGTTGACCGTGTTCAGTCTGGATTCGCCGGTCAGTGTGTACAGCGCCATCAGCAAAATGCCCAATCCCCCATTGAAATAGCCGCCGTAAACCGCCACCAGCATCAATCCGGGTAGGCGCCAAGCGGGCTGACCTTGGCCAGAATTGCCCTTGGCGAGCCAAGGACCTGCCGCAAACAGCGCAGTGGCGACCAGCAAAAGCCATGGCACCAGCCCTGAAAAGACTTTGGCTGGCGTCACCAGCAACAAGCCGCCCCCGATCAAACCGCCCAAAGCGGCGATGGTCACCTCTTTTCGCAGCAGGCTTTTGGGCAAGGCCTTGAGTTCTGAGCGAAACCCCCAGGTGCTGCCCAAGTAACCGGGGCTAACGGCCATGGCGCTGGTGGCGTTGGCGGCCAGGGGCGGCACGCCTGCAAACACCAAGGCTGGAAAGGTGAGAAAGCTGCCACCCCCGGCGATGGCATTGAGCACACCCGCCGCAAAGGCCGCGCCCCCCGTGAGCAGCCAAAGGGCCTCGGTGGACCAAGCGGCGCTCATGGTGCCAAGGGCGGCAAGTTGGCCACCGCTGAATCCGTGTGGATCACACCCAGTGGAAAGCGCTGGCCTGCCAGATGGTCTTCAATGCACCGCAGCACCAAGGGGCTTCTGTGGCGTTCGGCGCTGTCGCGCACCTCTTGAGGGGTCATCCAGACCGTTCGCACAATGCCTTCGTCCAGGCTCAGACCCGGCTGCACATCACCGATGTCACCGCAAAAGGCCATGCGCACATAGGTGATGTCTTCGCCTGTTTGTGGTCTTTGAAAGCGAGACAAGTAAATGCCCACCAACTCTTTGGGTGTGAAGGGTCGAGCCGTTTCTTCCAGGGCTTCGCGTGCGCAGCCCTCCGCGGGGGATTCACCGGGGTCGAGGTGCCCCGCCGGGTTGTTCAGCTTCAGGCCCTCTTGGGTGTGTTCTTCAATCAGCAGGTAGCGGCCTTCTTTTTCAATGATGGCGGCCACGGTGACATTGGGTTTCCAGCGTGTGTCCATGCCTTGGATTATCGGTCCCCCGTGCCCCTGAGACTGACATGCAGTTGTCAGTCAGCCTAGGCCAAGCCCGGCGGTGCACAATATTGGTGTTTACTGATGTATTGATGTTCCAGGGGCGCTTGGCGCATGGCCATGCCACTTGGAAGATCTTGGTGAAAGGGGGGACACATTGACTTCGGTTAAGCTGTTTTCCTTTGGTTTTCTGGACAGAGTGAGGAGACAGACATGCAAACAGGCGATACAGACGCCACGCCCCAGCGCATTGGCGTGCCCAAAGAGATTTTTCCCGGTGAAAACGGGTGGCCACAGTCCCCGATGCAGTGACCAAACTGGTCAAGCTCGGATTTGCGGTGGTGGTTGAGCAGGGCGCGGGCGATCTGGCTGACCTGTCGGATGCTGCCTTCATCGAAGCGGGAGCGACCATCGCCCCCAACGCTGCGGCGCTGTGGAGCGGCAGCGATATCGTCTTCAAGGTGCGCGCCCCCACGCCCGACGAAGTCGCGCTGATGCATGAAGGCCAGACGCTGATTGGCTTTTTGTGGCCCGCCCAAAACCCCGATTTGATGCAACAGCTGGCGGCCAAAAAGGTCACCGCCCTGTCGATCGACGCACTGCCCCGCACCTTGAGCCGCGCCCAGAAGATGGACGCCCTGACCTCCATGGCCGGTGTCAGTGGCTATCGCGCAGTGGTCGAGTCCGCCAACGCGTTTGGCCGCTTCTTCAACGGCCAGATCACGGCCGCGGGCAAAGTGCCCCCTGCCAAGGTCTTCATCGCCGGTGCCGGTGTGGCCGGTTTGGCCGCGATTGGCGCGGCCGCCAGCCTGGGTGCCATCGTGCGCGCCAACGACACCCGCGCCGAAGTGGCCGACCAGGTTGTGTCGCTCGGCGGTGAGTTCGTCAAGGTGGACTACGAAGAAGAGGGCTCTGGCGGCGGCGGTTACGCCAAGGTCATGAGCGAAGGCTTCCAAGCTGCGCAGCGCGAGATGTACGCCAAACAAGCCAAAGAGTGCGACATCATCATCACCACCGCGCTGATCCCCGGCAAGCCAGCGCCCAAGCTGATCACCGCCGAGATGGTGCAGAGCATGAAGCCCGGCAGCGTGATCGTGGACATGGCCGCCGAGCAAGGCGGCAACTGCGAACTGACCGAACCCGGCAAGGCCGTGGTCAAGCATGGCGTGACCATCGTGGGTTACACCGACCTGGCTTCGCGCATGGCGCGCCAGTCGTCCACGCTGTACGGCACCAACCTGTTCCGCTTGACGGAAGAGCTGTGCAAGACCAAGGACGGCGTGATCAACGTCAACATGGAAGACGACGCGATCCGTGGTCTGACCGTCATCAAGAACGGTGAAATCACCTGGCCCGCGCCGCCTTTGGCCGCTGCGCCCAAGCCTGCCGCCAAACCCGCAGCCGCGCCTGCCGCCAAAAAGCATGGCATGGCG
>JACDQO010000206.1 GCA_015657605.1 Limnohabitans sp.
CAAGGCAGCGATCTGTCTTGCAAGGATGCCGGCGCGCATTTTTTCAACACTTTGGGGCAAGTGCAGGTCGTCTCCATCCACCATCGCCAGGCTCATGCGTTCACCCAAAGCCTTTGCCAAGGTGGTCTTGCCGCAACCGGCGACGCCCATCACGATCAGGCGCAAAGGCGGGATGTTCATGCCGTCTTGTCGATCACGATTTCAGGAGGGCCATGCACTCGGGCACGGGTGTGCACAAGGGCTGACCCGAAATGCCCGCCTGCATGTTGGCAAAAGCCAGATCGGCCATGGCCTGACGTGTTTCGGTGGTGGCACTGGCCATGTGCGGGGTGAGCACCACATTGTTCAGGCGCCACAGGGCTTCGGGCACCTGGGGTTCATCGGCAAACACGTCCAGTCCAGCACCTGCGATGGTGCCTTGTTGCAAGGCCTCGATCAGGGCAGTCTCATCGACCACGCTGCCGCGCGCCACGTTGATCAAAAATCCCCGAGGCCCCAGTGCTTGCAGGACTTGGGCGTTGATCAAATGCCGGGTCCCGGCCCCGCCTGGCGTGATGGCCACCAAAAAATCCACATGGGCGGCCAGTTCCACGGTGCTTGGGAAGAAGGTGAAACCCGAGTCGGGCTTTTCGCTGCGGGCGGTGTAGGCGATCGACATGCCAAAGGCTTGGGCGCGCTGCGCAATGGCTTTGCCGATGCGGCCCAATCCCACGATGCCCATGCGCGCACCCGAGACTTTGCGCGCCAGTGCGATAGGCCCAGATGGCCAGCGGCCTGCGCGCACAAATTGGTCGGCCTGCGGTATGGCCCGCCCCACCGACAGCACCAAGCCCATGGCCAGATCGGCCACATCGTCGGTCAGCACGTCGGGCGTGTGGGTCACGGGAATGCCTAGCTCGATGGACGCATCCACGTCGACACCGTCGTAACCTACGCCAAACACAGACACCACTTTGGCTTGGGGCAACTGTGCCAAAAGGCTGCGGGGCACCAGCGCTTCGCCCGTGCCCGCTACACCCACAATGCGGGGCGCCAAAGCGGCAAAGGCGGCAGGGTCCTCGGTGTGGGTGCGGTCATGCACCGTGTACAAGGTTTGCAGGGCCTGCAGATAAAAAGGGTGCAGTTTGGCGACTGCCAGTACATCGGGTTTGGTGGTCATGGATGGGCCTGATGGGTGAATGACTTTGGCAGTGCAGACGCATGCCTTGGCTGTGATCATCACACCATTGTGGCCCCATTTTTCCTCTGATTAACCCTTGCAGGGTGTTGGCTCGGCGACAATCCTTTCTTCTTATGGATGGAATAACGCCCCACTATGACCGAGCTGAAAAAAGTCATTCTCTTCACCGACACCGATGGACGTGCCCGTTTTCGTGAGGAATGGGTGGCCCTGACCGAAGGCACGCCCCAAAGCCAGTTGTCGGCCCTGATGGCGGCCAGTGCTTGCCAGTTGCGCCAAAGTCCGGTGGGTTTTCGCAGCAGCTTCCATTGCACCGGCAACCCGCAATGGCTGTTTGTGTTGGGCGGCCAGATGGAGATTTTTCTGCAAGATGGCAGCTCGCGCGTTTTTGGCCCGGGTGAGTTTTTTTACTCGGCCGACACCCTGCCCGAAGGGGCCACGTTTGACCCTGCTGTGCACGGCCACTGGAGCCGCCAAGTCGGCCCCGATCCGCTGGTGACCTTGTTCGTGCGCGACTGATTCAACCTGTCCATCAGGCCAAAAAAGAGCCCGCTTCTGGCGGGCTCTGTTCATGGGGAAGGGGGCTGATCAGCGACCGAAGCCACGTCCGCCGCCGCCACCGTTGCCACCCCGGTTGCCACCGCCATAACCGCCGCCACCGCCACGGCGGCCGCTGCTGGCCAAGCTGTCGATGCTGGTGCGTGTTGGGTCAGGCTGGCCGCTGCTGCGCACGGGCTTGCGGTTGGGCAAGTCCAGTCGCGCAAACTGCGTGGTTTTCAGGGGGTCGATGTGGCGTGGCAACTCGTCACCGTCGCCGCGGTGGCGGTCTTGCCCCCCATGGCCGCCTTGTCCGCCTTGCGGACCACGACCTGGGCCACGGCCTTCGGGACGTGGGCCGCGTGGTGCAGGACGGCCTTGGCCATCACCGCGGTTGTCGAAACGTGGATCGCCGCGTTGCTCTTGACCACGACCACCTTCACGGCGACCCTCCCCTTGGCCTTCAAAACGGGGCGCGCCTGGCGGGCCATTGCGGCGTGAGGGTGCTGGACCGTTCCGAGGCGCACGCGCTGGGCCTTGGCCTTCAGCGCGAGCTTGGCGCTGGCCTTGGCCACCACCACCGCCCACGGCCACTTTGTTGTCGCGGATGCGTTGCATCATGTCTTGGCGAGCGGCCTTGGCAGCTGCGGCCATCACATCACGGCTTGGTGGCTTGCCTGCACCGCCCCACAGGGTCTGGCGACCCATGGCGATGGGCTCGGCCACTTCGCCTGGCTCGGGGCCAAAGCCTTCGAGCATCTGCACGGGAATTTCTTGCTTGGTGAAGCGCTCAATGTCCATCATGAAGCCTTCTTCGTCCAGGCAGACCAAGCTCACAGCCTCGCCGCTGGCACCCGCGCGGCCGGTGCGGCCAATGCGGTGCACGTAGTCTTCCGACACGTTCGGAATTTCAAAGTTCACCACGTGTGGCAAGTCTTCGATGTCAATACCACGCGCCGCGATGTCG
>JACDQO010000207.1 GCA_015657605.1 Limnohabitans sp.
CCTAGTTGGGGCATCGGGTGAGCTCGACAATTCGCCGACGAGCCTTTGGTCGGGCCCAGCTTGGCGAATGCTCGAGTTGGGGCTGGTGACTTCGTGCACCAAGTGGCGGTCGATGTAAAGGACGGAGGTGCCGTCTTCTTCGGTGTGGACGACGTGTTCGTCCCAGATTTTGTCGTAGAGCGTGCGGGCCATGGGGTTTCCTTGCTGTGCATTCTGACATTTTATGCGGAGAGGAAGCCCAATCAGGGCCTTCTGTCATGGTCTGGCGGTCTCTGCGGGGACTCGATCGGCTGTGGCCCGAGGCTGCCAGGCCTCATCAGTCGCTTCGCGCCAGCAAATCGGCCTGGCAGCCCCGGACCCCAACCGACCAAGTGGTTAATTTCCCCATAAAAAAAGCCCGCACAAGGCGGGCTTTGGGGGTGTCGGTTTTTAACCGATCAACGCATCACATCGCGGCGAGGTGAGCCGGTGAACAACTGACGCGGGCGACCGATTTTGTACTCGGGGTCGCTGATCATTTCGTTCAGTTGGGCGATCCAGCCAACGGTGCGGGCCAAGGCAAACACGCCGGTGAACAGGTTCACTGGGATGCCGATGGCGCGTTGCACGATGCCGGAGTAGAAGTCCACGTTGGGGTAGAGCTTGCGGCTAACGAAGTAATCGTCTTCCAGAGCAATCTTTTCCAAGGCCTTGGCCAGTTTGAACAGCGGGTCGTTTTCGAGGCCCAATTCTTTGAGGACTTCGTCGCAGGTCTCTTGCATGAGCTTGGCGCGGGGGTCGTAGTTTTTGTACACGCGGTGGCCAAAGCCCATGAGCTTGACGCCGGAGTTCTTGTCTTTGACCTTCTCCATGAATTCGCCCACTTTGGAGATGCCACCATTTTTTGGATGTCTTCCAGCATGTTCAGGCAAGCTTCGTTGGCGCCGCCGTGAGCAGGGCCCCAAAGGCATGCCACGCCAGCAGCGATGGCGGCAAACGGGTTGGTGCCGGAGGAGCCGCACAAACGCACGGTGGATGTGGATGCGTTTTGTTCGTGGTCTGCGTGCAAAGTGAAGATGCGGTCCATCGCGCGTTCGAGCACGGGGTTGACCACGTAGTCCTCACACGGGGTGCCGAACATCATGCGCAGGAAGTTGCCCGCGTACGACAGTTCGTTGCGGGGGTACATGTAGGGCTGACCCACGCCGTATTTGTAAGCCATGGCCACCAGGGTGGGCATTTTGGCGATCAAACGGATCGCTGCGATGTGGCGGTGTTCAGGGTTGTTGATGTCGGTGCTGTCGTGGTAGAAGGCCGACAGGGCGCCGATCAGGCCTGTCAACACGGCCATGGGGTGGGCGTCACGACGGAAACCACGCAGGAAAAACTGCATCTGCTCGTTGACCATGGTGTGGTTGTTCACCAACTTGTGGAAATCCTTGCTTTGCTGACCGACGGGCAGCTCGCCATTGAGCAACAGGTAGCAGGTGTCCAGGTAGTCCGCCTTGTGCGCGAGCTGTTCGATGGGGTAGCCGCGGTACAGCAACTCGCCTTTGTCGCCGTCGATGTAAGTGATGGCCGATTGGCACGATGCCGTGGACAGGAAACCGGGGTCGTAGGTGAACATGCCGCTTTGGCCATACAGCTTGCGGATGTCGATGACATCTGGGCCGATGTTGCCCGAATACACGGGCATGTCGATGCTGGGGCTGCCATTGGAAAACGACAGGGTGGCTTTGTTATCGGCGAGTTTCATGGTGGGTTTCCTCTAAGTTTCCAGGTGCGAACTGTTCAGGGTTCACGCTCTCAGCATGTTCAGGACTTCAAGCACCTCTTCGGTGCTGATCTCGGTTTGCAGTTCCTTTCGGCGCAGCAACAAGTCCATGAGATCGTTGTCTGACAGGTCCATCAACACGTACATGCCCCGGGCCTGGCCAACCGTCAAGCTTGGGGCATGACGGTTGAAGAAGCGCTCGATGAACAAATCATTTTCGAGCAAACCGCGGCGGCTGCGCCAGCGCAACTTACTCAGCGAGCGCTCGCTCAAAGGCGCTTGGCGGTCAGCGCCGACCAGCGACGCGTCTTCCAGAATCGGGGTGACGGTCATCAGACAGCGCGGCGAACCATCATCTCTTTGATCTTGCCAATCGCCTTGGTGGGGTTCAGACCCTTGGGGCAGACATCGACGCAGTTCATGATGGTGTGGCAGCGGAACAAACGGTA